>NZ_JAYFEQ010000708.1:0-27338 GCF_055795085.1 Phormidium sp. CCY1219
CGCAACGCTCATAACTTCCCGTTAGACTTGGCTGCAGGGGAAACCACGCCGGTGGCTTTAACCGCCCCGCAAATCAATGGCTAAGATTTAGCTTGAAATAACAAAAAGCGCTCTCCTTCGGGAGGGCGCTTTTTGCGTTTTTGAGTTGGGGCGGCGGAGTTGCGATCGCCATCTGAAAGAGTCAGGAGGGGTTGGGAATTCTGGCACCAATAGGGATGAGGGTTGTGCGCCGAGGGTAGGTACCGCTGCCCCTGGGGGAAAGATGGGATCTCGGGGGGTTTTTGCCGCGCCTGTGAGGGTTTTGCCCCGCCCCCTCGGGTTGGGGGCGATCGCACTCCCGGTCCGGGAAAACCTTCCGGGTGGGAGCGATCGCAGAGGAATCGGCATCGATCTCGATCGGCGATCGCTTGTGGGTGTTTTGGGTGACAAGCGATCGCGCCGGCTATTAGATCTGCCGCAAGCAGGGTAAGCGCCGACGACGGCGATCGGGACGAAATTCCAGCCCAAACGTTTGATAGTCAGAAGCACTGAGTACGCGGAAGCGGTTGAACTTCACCGAATTGCTGTTATCTTCGCTCGTCACCACAGACTCTGGGTCAGTGGGGTCTCCGCCCAACTTCTCAAACGCTTCTTTCACCGTCAGCCACTCGCCGGTACCTCGCTTGCTTCGAGTCCCCCCTACAGTGGCGGAATCCTGAGCGGTTTTGGTCGGTTTGGAACGACTTCTCCGAATCGAGGGCTTGGCTTCCTCCGAGGTCGTGGTGGAGCTTTTTGTTTTCGACGAGCTCTTTTTGCTGGTCGTTTTTTTCCGACCTTTGGTTTGACTGCGACGACCAGAAGAACTGCTTGTGGAGGATTTCCGGTTAGATTCCCCGGTGGAGGTGCTTCGTTTCTGCCGTGGGGTGGGCGCTGGAGTCTCGGTGGGCGCTTCTTCACTCTTCGTTTTTTCGGCAGCTTGACTCGGTGGCGCGGTTGGCGCGGTTTTTGCGGTTTTCGCGGTTTGCGCCGAGACCAGCTCTTCTTCTAAGGTATTGAGCCGTTTGTTCAGATGCCCGAGCAGATCCGAGCTGACCCGATCCACCACGGTGGTGATTTTGTCTTCTAACTCTTCCACTCGTTTGACTAACACCGAGTCCCCACTCGCTTTGGGTGCGGGTGTGGGAGCCGCTTTGGCGTCCGATCCGCGATCGCGTTTGCGTGAGAACACTTCCTGCAGGGCGGCAACCACCACTTCGGTGCGGTTGCTGTCTTCTGCAGCCACTTGGGCGTCAATCGCGTGCAAGAGTTCTTCTGGTAATCGTAAAGTAACTGGTTTGGTTGGCATTTCCTATAACGTCATACAGGGCGATCCCATTCTACAGCGTCTTGTTCAGACGTCATACAGGGTAGAGGTTGGGAATTCTAGAGCGAAAATACAAGCTATTGCCGTGCCAATTTACCCAGGAGCGGGACTAGAGGCTCAGATTGGACTGCAAATTCCCATCATGGTATTCGCAACTCACCCGTTGGATAACTCGCTGTGAGGCCGAGCGATCGCCATCTTTGATAGGTTTCTCCTACCCAAAAAACCGTTGTTTTTTTGATGCGATCGCCTGCCCTGAGCGATGAATGCGATAGGCGCAACGGCATGAAGATTTGGGCTGGGCAAGCACTGCTTACCTGCCAAAACTTTTGGCCTGCATCACAACCGCTAGGGTTTCGTTCCTGGGGGGGTTATCGCCTCTCACGGATGCCTGTACAAAAGGCATGAATTGCTTTTTAACAAAGCCAAACAGACGATCCCTGCTTTTATTTTAGATGAAAGGCTGACCCTGCGTCAAAATTTTTAATTTTTGACCGCTGTGCTGAACGCTGCCTGCACGATTGCCCCGGGAAAGGGTGGGGACTAGCCTGGGTTGATACTCAACCCATTCATTCCACCGTTGCCCTTTCCGGGGACAAATTGGAGCTAAGAATCGCAGATTTGGCGGGGCGTTTCTCCATTCAAACGAGACCGCTTCCAGAGCGATTCCTCCCTTCCGGGCGTGCCGTTTTGGCCGCGATTCCCTTGGGTGCTATTTACAGGCTAATGTGGCCTGCATCCACCGCGAAACTCAGGGGGCGACAAGCCCGACAGTTACTTGCAGTTTTCCCAGCCAGGGTTCCCTGTTATCACCAACTATAGAAAGTAAGAGAAAATCCTGCCGAACGGGCGTCACTTTTCTCTTACTTTCTATATCATCCAAGACTGAAGCGATTGCAGCCTCAGCTTGGGGCGGGGAATCGACAGTCCAGCCTTTTCTACCTTACGGTAGTTGCAACAGTACAGTCCAACACAGAAAATTGGGAAACGATTAAGATCGGCAACAGAATCGGCGATCGCTCCGAAAAATCTCGGCGGCGATCCTGAGACTTCAGCCCGTTGCCATCGACCTGAACCCTTAAATCGCTCATGTTATCTCAAAACCCCCTTTCGTGTAGTTTAAACTTTCGATGCACCCAAAACACCTCTGCCCCTTGGGAGCGGAAGCTTTTTATGACAGGACACTGTAGCCGTTGCGACATCACTTGGCGCAGAAGGCGCGATCGCCCCCGGCTGACCAACCAGGGGAAAATATCTGGCTCCCCGGGTCGATATCGGGGTCTGGGACAAACGCCTCCATGGCAGTTCAGTAAGTATATAGCGGTTAACTGCAAATTTGTCAAGACTTTCCCTCGCCTTTCTTCAAACCCTCCCCTAGGAAAAGCAACCCCAATCCGGGAGAAACTGACATGGGCAAGTGCTGAAACGTCACAGGTACGCCGTGCCGATCGCGAATTTGGCGGGGGTGCTGCGCCACCTGCCACCACCGGGTGCCCCGAGGTTCGACGAAATGGATATAGCAGGTCCGATCGCCCAAGGGGGTCATTCCGATTGAACCATACCACCGCCACAAAAACCTCGATTGTATTGCCAACAATCCTGCCCCTTTCCGCTCACATAGGCAGTGCAAAACGGGCCAAATGGTGACGCCAAGCCGGGGGCGAGCTTCCGAGTCCAGATGTGGGGGACGAAGACCCAGAAAAGCGAAAGCGCAAAGGTGCTGCAACCCCCCAACAAGCAAACGGCGGACACTCAACCCTCTCAATCCTCCGTCAATTGTCCTCGAACCCTTGTGAAAGCGAACATGAACCCTAACTTACAGCAACCCATCCTGGAAACCATCTTCGAACGAGCCACCTTCGGCATCGCACTCCTAGACCTTGAAGGAAGAATCATCAAAAGCAATCCGAGGGTGCAAGCCCTGGTGGGCCAAGGGGAAAACACCTTACCCGGGTGCCACTGGAACGCCGTTATGCATCCTGTAGATGGAGAAGCAGCGATCGCCTCAGTTGCGCCCATCCTCACCGGCGATCGCGAGGCGTGCGTTTGCGAAAAAACCTACGTCACCCGCAATAACGAATTCGTTCACCTGCGCCAGAATGCCTCTGCCATCCGAGACGAAGACGATCGATTGCAGTTTGTCTTGCTGTTCCTAGAAGATATCACTCCCCTACACAGCGCCCGAGAATCCCTCCAGCATATCGCCCTCGCCCTGCTGCGTTCCGAACATACCGCCAAACGGAACAGCCGCACCCTAGAAGCGGTACTTCACAGCATCGAAGATCGCGTTACCCTTGCCGACCCCACCGGCACCCTGTTGCCCCTCAACCCGCCAGCCCAGCAGCTATTCAACGGGGCGGAACTAGACAAACCCATCGATCTATATTCCCAACTCGATCGTTACTATTTACCCGATCGCGTCACCCCCTTTCCCTTTGAAGAACTGCCCTTCGTCAAAGGGATGCGAGGCGAAGCAGTAGAAGGAGTAGAAATCTTCTGGCGTCCTCCCGATCGCCCCCAAGGGGTGTTCTTCAGGGCCACCAGTACCCCGATCGCCGGCCCTACGGAGAACGCCACCCGAGGAAGTGCCATCGTATTGCGAGCGATTGGGAAACCCCAACCCCCGGAAGACACCCTCATGCACCTGCGCTATGCGGTAGAAGGTGCCTCTGAGGCGATCGCGATTGCCGATACTCGCTATCGATCGCTTTATCACAATCCTGCCTTTATCCACCAACTGGGATACACTTGCGAGAACCTCAACGCCATTGGCGGGATTTGCAGGCTCTACGCGAATCCGGAAGTCGCTCGCCAGGTGTTCGAACCGATTCGCCAGGGGGGCAATTGGCTGGGGATTGTGCGGGTGCAAACCCGAGACAAACAGCAGGTACCGATTTTACTGCGTGCCGATGCGATCGCAGACTCCACCGGCAAACCCATCGGCTTTGTCCTCAGACATCTCGACCTCGAGGAACTCAACCAGACCTTCGGTTCTCCAATATCCCACACTTTACAACACAGCGATCGCCATCCGTGGAAGTGGAATCTCGCCACGGGAAAACTCTCCATCTCCCCCAAGTTGGTGAAAATTAGCGGTTGGATGGAAGATAAAACCGACAATCCGGTAGAGAGTTGGCGACGGTTGATTCATCCAGAAGATATGCCCCAAGCGATCGCGGCGTTAAGCGCTCATCTGCATGGCGAAACGGGGGTATATGAGGCACAATACCGCATTCGTACCAAAGTCAATACTTGGCAGTGGATTCTCGATCGCGGTCAAGTTTGGCTGCGGGATCGAACGGGCAAGCCCCTGCAAATACAGGGCACTCACCAGCTCATCCCCGCCCGCGATCGCGCCGAAGCACTTCTAGAAACCGAGCGATCGCGATTGCTCCATATTATCGAGCGCGCACCGGTGGCGATCGCCATGCTCGATCGCCAGCTTCGCTATATCGCCTACTCGCAAAAGTGGCTGACCGATTACGATTTATCTCACTTCGAGACCCCTTCATCTGACGGTTGCGATTCTGCCTCGCTTATCGGTTGTACCTACGATGAAGTGATGCCAGAAATGGCCGAACGCTGGGGAGAGGCGATCGCGAAAGCCTTGGGCGGAGAAGTGATTTCCGTCAGCGAAGAGTGTTGGGAACGCGCCGATGGGTCTAAACTCTATCAGCGCTGGGCGATTCATCCGTGGTACGCGCCGAATGGGGAAGTAGCCGGCATCGCGATCGCTACGGATAATATTAACACCTTAGTGGAAGCGCGGGAAGCCGCATTATCCATCGCCCGCATCAAGTCGCAATTCCTGGCCAATATGAGCCACGAAATTCGCACGCCGATGAATGGGGTATTGGGGATGACGGGATTGCTGTTGCAAACCGAACTGACTCCCCAACAACGGGATTATGCACGCGCCATCCGCACCAGCGCCGAACACCTGCTCACAGTGATTAACGACATTCTCGACTTTTCCAAACTCGAAGCGGGGGAAATGCAGCTTGAAGAGTTGGATTTTGAATTACGCAGTTGCATTGAAGATGCGATCGCCCTCCTCGTTCCAGAAGCACAAGCAAAAGGACTGGAATTGGCGATTATTATCGATCCCAATGTACCACAACAGTTATCCGGGGATCCGGCACGTCTGCGTCAGATTTTGTTAAATTTGCTGAATAATGCAATTAAATTTACCCACAGTGGCGAGGTGGTGGTGCAGGTAACGATGGCGCAAGAATCCCCTCGGCGCAACGGGTCTAGCAAAGAACTTTGTCTGCGCTTTGCGGTGAAAGATACCGGCATTGGCATCCCCCCCGATCGCCAAGATCGACTTTTCCAGTCTTTTTCTCAAGTCGATGCCTCCACCACGCGCCAGTATGGCGGTACGGGTTTGGGTTTGGCCATTTCTCAACAGTTGGTAGAATTGATGGGAGGTGAGATAGGGGTAGAAAGCACAGTGGGTTGCGGCTCTACGTTTTGGTTTACGGCACAGTTGCGCCAGCGCGGTTCGCGAGTTTCCGGGGCGGTTCCGCCTTGTGCGTTGCCCATCTCGCTGACGGAAATTAAGGCGATCGTGGCTGATGCAAGTGCGACGGCTTGTCAGTCTTTGCGCCATCTCGCCGCTACTTGGGGAATTACGGTAGATGAAGTGTCGGATATGACGGGGTTACTGCGGGCGCTGCAAGAGGCGTCATGGGAGCAACAGCCGTATGATGTGGCATTTGTGGATTTGCATCTGCCCGCGTCGGGGGATGGCGACGATCGCGCATCGGATTCGGGCAACCCGGAGTTGGCGGCCCGATCGCTGATTCGCGCTTTGGGCGATCGCCCGGAGTTGGGGGAAACGCGCGTGTTTCTAACGACTACGTTTAAGTATCGCGATCTGGTCGAAACACTGGTGAGGGAAAGTCAAGCGCAGGGAAACCGGACGATCGCGGGTTATGCGATCGAACCAGTGCGCGCATCGCGGTTGTTTGATACTTTGCTGAGCACTTTAGCCGAACGCACGGAACATTGGTCTGGATCGGCACCTTCCCAAGGCTCAGAGGCGGAAACTCTCCCGCCGCATCCCACCCCTCCGTCGGCGAAGGATGTGACAATTTTAGTGGTGGAAGACCATCCGATCAATCAACAAGTGATTCTCAATCAGTTGGAAACATTGGGCTATCGTGCGGATTGTGCGGATAATGGTGTGGAAGCGCTACAGCGATGGAACGAACAACACTACGATATCCTGTTGATGGACTGTCAAATGCCGGTGAAAGATGGCTATCAAGCTACTCGGGAATTGCGAGAACGAGAGGCACAGTTGCACAAAACCCGTTCCTCGGGAAAGGGAAACGCAGATGATAGCACAACGCGCAATACGGTGGTGATTGCCCTCACCGCTCACGCAATGCCCGCCGAACGCGATAAGTGTTTGGCGGTGGGAATGAATGATTTTATCAGCAAACCCGTTGATTTAAGGGTGTTGGGGGAGATTTTAGCGCGCTGGAGTCATCGAGAAGCGCAAGGGAGTGGGGATTCTTCGGTTCGGGAGGTGGAGGAAATCGCACAACGTTGTCAAGTTCCCCAAACTGACTTGTCTGCAACGCCGGCTCACTCCTCTTTGGACCTGAACCGACTCGAACAAGTGTCTCGCGGAAAGAAATCTCTGCAACGTCGATTGCTGCAAGCGTTTGTGAAAACGGCGGATGTGGATGTGGGAGAACTCTCACGCGCGATCGCCGATGGCGATGTTGCCACGGTTGAAAGCGTTTCTCATCGCTTGAAAGGGGCGAGTGGTAATGTGGGGGCCTTATGCCTATCCGCGATCGCGGCACAATTGCATCAAATCACCCGCGACAATACGTTGGAGGGAACCACACCGCTGCTGGCGGATTTACAAGCGGAAATGGACAACATTCGCGCCTGTATCCAAACCCTGCTCGCGGATGGCTCGACCTCGGGCGGTTGATGCACATACCGCTCTTCGCGCCCGATCGCCATTTTTCTGGGTGTGGGCAATGTTCTATTTACCATGTCTGCTACATATTGTCAATCCTTCTGGGGATAGATGGCGCGCGATCGCGATCGGGGAGTTAAGATAAAATCAGGCACAATTTTAGTGCCGTTTTTAGGGTGCCATCCGCCAGTCTATCCCCCAAGGCGGGATACTGGAAAAAACTTTTACAGGTTGCTAACATTACCAGAAATGACCCGCATTTCACTAAATTTTAGTGAATTCTTACCCTCAAGTCGGAAACGCCAAACCCCATACAGATTATGTGCAAAATTCTAGTTATCGATGATGATATTACGGTTCAAATCGTGCTGCAAGACTTGCTCGAAACCGAAGGGCATGAAGTGGCGATCGCCGCTGATGGTCAAGAAGGATTGCAACAGGCAAAACTGATGCGTCCCGATTTAATTATCTGCGATTGGATGATGCCCGCTGTAGATGGATTAGAAGTCTGCAAACAAGTTAAGGCAGACCCCAATCTGACTACCACCTTTTTTATCTTACTCACCGCCCGAGAGCAAGTCACCGATCGCGTCAAAGGATTGGATACCGGGGCGGATGATTTTGTCTCCAAACCTATCGATTCTGACGAACTTTTGGCGCGGGTTAGATCCGGGTTGCGCCTCAGCAAAACCCTGCAAGATTTACAACAGACCCAAGCGCAACTGGTGCAAAGCGAAAAAATGTCTAGCATCGGTCAATTGGTGGCTGGTATCGCCCACGAAATCAACAATCCGGTAACGTTTATTTATAGCAATTTAACCCACGTTAACGGTTATACTAAAGATTTGCTGGAATTGGTGGAACTCTATCAGCAAGAAGTTCCCCATCCCAGTGAGGCGATCGCCGATAAACTCGAAGCCATTGACCTAACTTTTCTGGTGAAAGATTTGCCCAAAGTGATGGCTTCTATGCAAAATGGCAGCGAACGCATCCGCCAAATTATCTCCTCTTTACAAGAGTTTACTCGGGTCGATCGCGCGGGATGGAAAAAATTCGATATACATCAAGGGATTGACAATACTTTATTGATTTTAGGACATCGCCTCCAGTCTAGGGACACTCGCCCGGAAATTCAAGTGATTAAAGCGTATGGCAAAGTGCCGGCGATCGCCTCTTATGGCGAACGCTTAAACCAAGCGTTTCTCAATTTGCTCAATAACGCGATCGATGCCATTGAAGCCCAACAAAATCTCGATAGCAAAACGCCGCCGCGCATTACCATCCGCACGCAATTGGTGCATAAAAACAAAGTATTAATTGTCATTTCCGATAATGGCATCGGCATGGAAACATCGGTAAAAACTCGCATTTTTGACCCGTTTTTTACCAGCAAACCCGTGGGGTCGGGCACGGGGTTAGGCCTGTCCACTACCTATCAGATAATCGTCCAACAGCACCACGGCGCGATCGCCTGTAAATCCCAACCGGGACAAGGCACCGAATTCGCGATCGAACTCCCGCTCGACAGCTCTAACTAAGCCTTTTTTACCAAGTAATGATGATATCAAATTAAAGCGATCGCCTCGATGATTTGGAATTCAATGCCTAAATCGATCCAGTGGCGATCGTCAATTTAAACCGGTTGTCACACTCAGCAATCGTGCAACCTATTTTACACCTTGATAGGGGGGGGGGAGGCGGTAGCGCTGGTAGGGTGCCTCTGCGGGATCCTGGCAACGAGTTAAACCCCCATCGACCCCTAATAATCGGCGTCGATCTAGAGTCGGGGACGCGAGGTGGGCGAAAGGTTGGCAGTTTGCAGCAATTGGGTGGAAATGTGGGGAAAAATACGCTAAACTAAAGAGGTTGCGGTTGACAGAAAATACCTCCCTATGTCTCATCGGCCAATTTATCTAGACTGCCACGCCACCACCCCCGTAGACCAACGGGTAATTGAGGCAATGTTGCCTTATTTTACCGAACATTTTGGCAATCCAGCCAGCATCAATCATCACTATGGTTGGGAAGCAGAAGCGGCGGTTAAAAAAGCCAGAGAAACCCTCGCCGATGCGATAAATGCCACACCAGAAGAAATCATTTTTACCAGTGGGGCGACAGAAGCGAACAATCTAGCTATCAAAGGAGTTGCGGAAGCCTATTTTGAGAAAGGGCGGCATATTATCAGCGTCCAAACCGAACATAATGCGGTACTCGATCCATGCCAGTATTTAGAACGTTTGGGATTTGACGTGACGGTATTGCCGGTGAAACCGGATGGGATATTAGAGGTAAGCGAATTAGAAAAAGCCTTGCGGTCCGATACGATATTGGTTTCCGTGATGGCGGCGAATAATGAAATCGGCGTCTTGCAGCCCTTGACAGAAATCGGCGCACTGTGCAAAAATAGGAAAGTTTTACTGCACTCAGATGCGGCGCAAGCGATCGCGAAAATTCCCCTCGATGTGAAAGAGACGAACGTAGATTTAATGTCCCTAACGGCGCATAAAGTGTACGGACCGAAAGGGATAGGCGCGCTTTACATTCGGCGGCGCAACCCGCGCGTGAAACTCGCGGCGCAGCTTCATGGGGGAGGACACGAACGGGGAATGCGATCGGGCACCCTATATCCGCCGCAAATCGTCGGATTTGCCAAAGCAGTGGAACTGGGAGTGTCGGGAATGGCGTCAGAAGGCGATCGCCTGCGACAGTTGCGCCAGCGCTTGTGGGAGCAATTAGACCCCCTAGGCGGGATTTTTCTCAACGGACATCCCACCGAAAGACTCCCCGGTAACTTAAATATAAGCGTGGCGGAAGTAGACGGGCAAGCGCTATTATTGGGGTTGCAACCGGTGATGGCGGTGTCTTCCGGGTCCGCTTGCACCTCTGCCAAAATTGCCCCGTCTCACGTACTGGAGGCGATCGGACGCGATCCGAACTTAGCCTTTGCCTCAGTTCGATTTGGCATCGGGCGTTTCAATACCGAAGCAGAAATCGACACCGTAGCACAACATGCGATCGCCACCATCCAATCCCTGCGTCAAGCGCAAGCGGCGATGTCCTCCCCTTCCGCATCTCGGGTGTAAGCGCCACCCAACACCCCTCAAATGGGGGCGTCACCCACCCACGCCCCCATTTCTCTGTTTTTTCCCTACCAACCAATAGGTTTTCATTTTCCCCTTACCCTTCACCACAATTGACCCGCGTTCCTGCAAGAAAAACTTCTCTTTAATTTGTTCGTAAGTTGCGGCAGTCACTTGAATTTTCCCCGGAATTCCTGCTGATTCCATACGAGAAGCAACATTAACCGTATCTCCCCATAAATCGTAAATAAACTTTTTAATTCCGATGACTCCCGCCACCACCGGTCCGGTATTGATACCGATGCGAATTTGAAATGGTTTCTCATTTTCCACTTGAAAAGTGTGGATAGCCGCCTGCATTTCTAGCGCCATTTCTGCCACTGATTCCGCGTGGTCTGTTCGCGCTAAAGGCAATCCGCCCACCACCATATAGGCATCGCCAATGGTTTTAATTTTCTCCAATCCGTGTTTTTCCGCTAACTGGTCAAAGGTAGAAAAAATTTGATTGAGCAAACTGACCAATTCGATGGGAGAAACCCGGGCAGAAAGCTTCGTAAAACCGACGATATCGGCAAACAAAATAGTTGCTTCCGGGAAATAGTCCGCGATCGCACTTTGGTTGTGCTTCAATTGTTCCGCGATCGCCCCGGGTAAAATATTCAGCAACAATCGCTCCGACTTTTCCTTTTCTAATTGCAATTCCTGAGTGCGTTCTTGCACCTTATATTCTAGAGAACGGGAATAATCCGCCAATTGTTCGTGAGACGACTTCAGTTGAGCGCTCATTCGATTAAACGCCTTTGCTAACTGGTTTAATTCATCCGGGCGACTCACCGAAACCTGTTGTTCGAAATTGCCATTGGCGATCGCCAGACTCGCTTGATTCAAGCGCCAAATCGGTTTGCTAATCCACCGCGCCGTCACCACCCCAACCCCCATCGCCACACATAAGGCGATCGAACATAACTTAATCGTGGTGCGCGTATTCGCGTGAATCCGGTCCATAAAATCCGCTTCCGGAACCACCACCACAATTAACCAATCCAAATTCTCCCCTTCAGAAAACGGAACCACCTGTAAATAATGCGGCTCATTATCAATTTTAAACGTTAACTGTTTCGGCCAATTAATCGATGCAAAACTGCCAAAACGGTTCGTTAAAAACCGCGCCGATTCTCGAATCAAAGGATTTTCTACCGCCACCGCCTTCACTCGTTCCACGCGATCGCCCTTCATTACAAACGGTTTTTGTGCCGCCGAAGTTGCCACCAAAAATCCGGAACGTTCCACAATAAACGTCTCTCCCGACTTGCCAATTTTAAGCTGTTCGAGAAACAGACGAATGTGGGACAACACAAAATCCACTCCCAAAACGCCCCGCAATTCCTCCCCATCTCGATAAATCGGTTCGACCAAGGTAATCTTTAACCTCGGGTCTTTAAAATCCACATAAATATCGCTCCAAGTGGACTTTCCCGCATTCACCGCATTCTCATACCAAGGGCGAATGCGCGGGTCGTAATCGCCGCCGACTTCTAACAATTCCGTCGGATTTCCCACCGAATCGATCGCGTAACTGTGAAACTTGCCCTCGGTGGATTTTCCCGCCCGACCCACTTCCCAACGGTTATTATTTTGAAATCCCAATCCGGTAAATTCCCCATCCGCCGCACCGAAATAAATCGCCGACACCGAAATCGGCGAAAATAAATCCCGTTGATGCCAAAATTGGCGCGTCAAACTGGCGGTATTGTCTAAATTAACCTGTCCTAATTGAATATCATTAACGTTAATCTGATTGATAACGCGCGGTGCTTGTAAATACTCCCGCAACCGTTGCTCGATCCGGGCGCTGATTTCTTCGCGCAACTGCGTCGCCAGGTCATTCACCGCTTCCTGACCATTTTGTAACGACAACCATCCCGTTAGTCCTACCGCCGCACAAATTTGCAGGACAAACGGCACAACCAACACCAGGCGTAGGGGCATTTTCCACTTCCGACGAAGGGGTTTGGAACGATAGACATGGTTCAGCTCAACTGTCATAGGTTGCCCCTTGCAGCTATTCAATCGAAAAGGTATGAGAAGAAAGATCCAGTGTGGCGATCGCGCTTTTTGCCCACCAGAAAAGCGCTGCTGGCACCTCGGGAGACCGAATCTGCCCCTAACACTGAGACTCTAGAAAAACTAGAGCCAAAATTTTAACCTCGATCTGCCCCGATCGCGATCGCCCCGGAAATCAGGGGAATTGATTCCGTTTCTCTTCCCCCGAACTTGCCTTACACCCCGAACCCTGCCACAATACGCCGACCAGGTACCCTTCCTGTCACGTCACGGATATTTGACTTATTCTAACCACTCGCCACCAATTCCCCTGCGATCGCCACGATCGGGATTACCACTCCACCTGCGATCGTTCCCGCACAACCCGCCGATAAACCGCCTCCGTCTGCTGTGCCAACTTGGGCCAACTAAACCGCCGCCCCAAATCCCGATAGGCATTCTCGATCGCCGCGCCAACGTAGTCCGGGTTTCTCAAGGTTTCGAGAATCCCCCACGCCAACGAATCGGGATCGTTTGCCCGCGTCACTATCCCTGTTTTGCCATGTTGCACCACTTCTGGCAACCCCCCGGTATCCGACACCACCACCGGCACTCGGGCGGCAAAACTTTCTAATGCCACAATGCCAAATGGTTCGTAAAGACTGGGAAACACCGCACAGTTTGCCACCGCCTGAAACTTGTGCAAGTCCTCCTCAAACATAAACCCAGTAAAATAGCACTGCTGCCAAATGCCCAATTCCCGCGCCAAGTCCTTGAGATGGTCCGTATTGCCACCGCCGATGATAACGAATTTTACCTGACCTGCCATTTCCCAGAGGACTTTCGGTGCAGCGCGCAATAAAATTTGCACCCCTTTTTCATAGGTCATGCGACCCACGTAATAGAGGATTTTTTCGCGATCGGCAGCAAACCGACGGCGAAAGTTTTCCGCATCAAATTCGTGCAAGCGCGGTTTTTTCTCCGGGCGAATGCCGTTGAAAATTACATCCATTTTGTCCCAGGGAACCGCCAAGGTGCGTTGCAATTCGTGGCGCATATAGTCGCTACAAACAATTACCTGCCATGCGTTATAAACTAAGTCGCCTTCTTTCGCCGAAATGTAGCGATGGTCGTTATGAAAAAGCCCGTTATAGCGACCGTATTCCGTGGCGTGAATGGTGGCGATTAAGGGAATTTTGAAATGGTGTTTCAGGGCGATCGCCGCATCCGCTACCAACCAATCGTGAGCGTGAATTAAATCAAAATACCCCTCTTCTACGATGAGTTTTCCCCCATGTTTGCCCATGCTCTGGTTGAGGTTCGCGATCCAGTGGAAAAAGTTATCTCCCGGTTCCACTGGTACCCGATGCACCCGAATTCCTTCCACCTCTTCATACATCGGGGCATGACCGAACTCGATGGTAAGTAAATTGATTTCATGCCCTTGTTTGACTAACTCCGGATATAACTCCGCCACATGTCGCGCAATTCCTCCCACAATTCTCGGAGGAAATTCCCAGGTTAACACCAAAATTTTCATCGGCTACAGTTAGACCATTAAACTGAAATTAGCGGGTTTACATTCCGGTAAGTTGATAAGCAATTCTGCAAAATAAATGACCCGAATCGGGATTTACTTATCTAGCGATTTTTAGCGATCGCTAAAATTATCCCTCAATTTTAACTCAACTCCTGCATGAGTGGCGCAATCTCTTGGCGATAGGCATTCCAAGCGGCGAAAGCGGCAGGATCCGAGGGGGTATTGCGGCGCATCAAAATCACCCCATCTTCAAAGCCAATAATGCCATAGTGACCCTCATTGGCGAGGCGATCGATAAACGGAATAATCGAGCGGAACAGTTCGCGATCGTACTTGAAGGCGGGTAAATACTGCTGCAGACGCCATAAATCGGCGATCGCGTATTCCACGTGAATCACCTTCCCCGCATCGTTGCGTAACTGCAGAAACGGAAAGCGGAGAATTTCCCGACGCCCGGAGAGGGGAGGCACGATATAAGTCGTCGCCGCCACGCTAGCATCCGGCGGGATTTCATTCATCAAAGCGCGGATATGGCTCGCATGTTGCCACTGACGGGGGAGAGACACATGCACCCAAGGATCCACCGAATCCGGAATCAAGAAATAAAAGGTGCGATTCGGGTTGGAGGTAAAGGTAAAAAACAGAGACAGACAGATGCAAATCGCCCAAAAGCGGCGCATGGAAATTCGCAGCAGATGGGGATGTTTTTCCCACCACAGGCGTAGGGTTTCTCGCCGGGAATCGAACCACTCACCCAGGGCCGGCGGGGAGAATTTAGAACGGGTCTGAGGGTGTAAAGCAGCGATCGCCCACTGACGCAGGGGGGCATCGAGCCACTGCTGACGGTGGGACCACCATAAAATCGCCCCATAACACAACCCAGGCACCACCGTCATCGCATAGCGAATGTTAATCGACAGGGCACTCATGCCTTGTTGCAGGAAAATTTGCAGCAACGGAAAACCGGCGATCGTCCAAGCGGCGGGTGACAAGGCGGGCACAAAGGCAAACGGAAGCCATTGTCCGAGGAGATATTTTAATTTGCCCCAAAACGGGGTGAACACTTCCGCAAACACCAAACCCGGTTGGGTGATAAATGCCCAGAGAATATCCAGGGTGGTTGCTTCTTGGGCATCCACATATTGCCCAAAGCGCTCGATGGTAAACCGTCGCGAAATATCCTCGGAAAATAACGGCATAATCGCATTCGTCAGCACCACCACGTAGGTAAAGCTGAGCACGCAGACGGCTAGACCCCGCCCCGGATAGCGCTTGCTCAGGGTCATGTATGCGCCAATCCCGAACAGGGAAATGCCCCCATCGGCGCGCACCGCTAAAATACAGATAGCCAACGGCCAAAACAGCCACCACCAGCGTTTTTCCATCGCCAGCAGCAAGCTGAAGACAAACAGGGGGATTTGGAAGTTATCGTGAAAATTGGAAAGCGTCGGTCCGAGGATGGCGTTGGCGGCGTAATAGCTCAGCGCAATCAGTGCTGACAGGCGCACCTCGAGGTACTGTCTGGCTAAAACGTACAGCACCAAGCCGGCAGCGGTGACGATGGTGACATGCAGCACGCTGAGGGTGGCGGGGGAGGGGAACAGCGCGTAGAGGGGGAGCCACAAAAGCAAAGCGGGGGTAAAATGCTGTCCCAGACGGTGGTAAAAGACTTCTGGTACTTCGCCGGCGTGAACCACATTCGTGGAAAGGCTCGAAGACAGGGAGCTTTGGAAAAAGCGCCCGTGGGTGCTGTTCCAAAAGACTTGATTGAAAATGCCTTGGTCAAAGGAGGCGTAAAAGGTGTAGTAGCGGTGCAAGGTAAACACCAGGGTGATGATGAAAAAGACGGCGGCGGCGATCGCCACCACTCGCGATCGGGGGTTTTTCTGCCAGTTTGACACCATTGGTCACTCAAGCCCTTAACAAAACTTTAAACTTTACCGTTCCACTTCAGGATGCGTCAACTCCTTTCCCGGGTGTGGAGCCAAATTCCCGAGACCCGTCCGTTTTCCCTTGACTCTGCCAGGGATCCTTAACTCGGAATCCCCTTGCCCTGAGAAGAATCAGCACAGGTTAACAGACAGACCACAAACAGGATAGTTTATAAATATAAAGAAAAGACAAAGAAACTCCAGGGCGATCGGGAGGATTTTTCCGCTCTTGCTTGGAGGTTGACCCTTGTTTTATTTGCACTGCTGCAACAAGATTGCATGAGAGCTTCTCCAGACCCAACCCTAGATCGGAATCAAAACGCCCCTTTACAGCTCGTGCTGTGTGTGGATAGGCGTCCGAATTCCACCGAACAAATCCGCGATATCCGCAGTTACCTCAGACAATTGCGGGCAGAGACCATTTTTGACCTTCAGATCGTCGATGTGGGAGAACAACCCTATCTTGCCGAACATTTTCGCCTGGTTGCCACCCCGGCGCTGATCAAACTCCACCCAGAACCGCGCCAGATTATCGCCGGCAGTAATTTAGTCGCGCAGATAGAAAAATGGTGGGAGCGCTGGCAACGTTCTGTGAAAGATTATCTCGAAGACAAGGGAGATAGGAAACCCGACGGCAACAGTTGCGCCCCCTCTACCTCTTCCCTGGCTCATTCAGCGGAATTGATGCAGTTATCCGACGAAATTTT
Organism: Phormidium sp. CCY1219; assembly: GCF_055795085.1. NCBI lineage: Bacteria > Bacillati > Cyanobacteriota > Cyanophyceae > Oscillatoriales > Oscillatoriaceae > Phormidium > Phormidium sp. CCY1219. The sequence continues at coordinate 16,585 of NZ_JAYFEQ010000708.1, forward strand.
TCACCTGAAGCAGGAAAAAGAAGAATTGCTCGATCGCGTTCATTTTAAAGATCAACTGATTGCCATGTTGGCGCATGAGTTGCGAAATCCCCTCACGGCAACCTCCTTGGCGTTGGAAACCCTGGAAATGACCCAACACCAAAATCAGGAGAGCGACCCAAAAGTCAGGGCGGCCCTGAGCGCGCGGTTGATCGCCCACGCCCGCAATCAAACCCGGGCGATCGAGCAGATGGTTTCCGACATTTTGATTGCCGCTCGCACCAGTAATAATGGGGAATTTGAAATCCATCCCCACATTTTGGATCTCAAAGCGTTATGCTTCGAGATTATTAAAGATTTTGAAGAGCGGTTTAAAGAAAATTCCCTGAAGTTTCATCGAGATATTCCCAATGATTTGCCTTTGGTTTATGCTGATGGGGAACGCATCCGCCAAGTGGTGGTAAATTTGTTGGATAATGCGGTGAAATATACTCCACAAAAAGGGAAAATCGAACTGTGTATTTTGCACCGCACCACCCAAAAGGTTCAGGTGAGCATTATCGATAATGGACCGGGAATTCCGGAGGAGAATAAAAAGCATATTTTTGAAGACCGCTTTCGCCTGCAACGGGATGCGAAAAAAGATGGGTACGGCATCGGTTTGGGATTGTGCAAGCGTCTGATTCGGGCACATTTCGGGCAAATTTGGGTGGATTCTTCTCCGGAACGCGGTAGTGCTTTTCATTTTACGTTGCCCGTTTATCGACAGTAGAGAATTAAGAATTAAGCCGCATAAGCGCAGTCGCCGGGGTTGTCTCAATTCTTAATTCTCTGGGTTAGGGGGCGCGCATCGGCTCCCCGCTGTGGTTGTTTATCCTTCTTCTTGCAGAACTTCTTGTAAAAAGGGTGCCAGTTCTTTGGTTAAGCGACCGGCACGCACTAATTCGGCGTAGGTGTCTGCTTCAATGGCGAGCAGTTCTTCTTTGAATTGTTCCCGGGCAAAGTCTTGCAAGTCGGGTTCTTCGATTCGCAATTGTTTGAGTTGTTTTTCGACTTCTTCGAGTTGTCCTTTGACTAAGGCGATTTGATAGCGGTAAAACTCTGGATCGATGTCGGGGGGCAGGTTTTCCGCGTCTAAACGCTCGAGGACTCGTTCGAGGGCCGTGCGACGGGCGATCGCTTCTACATATTGCTGTCGCAAGGTCTGCTCTCCCAGTAAATTTAACCGCTTCAGCAGGGGTTTGGTGGTGAGTCCTTGCACTAGCAGGGTGAATAACACTACGCCAAATACGGTGGCGATGATTTCTTCGCGCGCTTCCAGTACGATGGGCACGGAGAGCGCCAAGGCGATGGAGACGGATCCTCGCAAGCCCCCCCACCACAGCACGGTTTGTTCGCGCAGGCTTAAATCGGATTTGGTGATTAAATTGCTCACTGCGCCGAGGCTGTAAATAGATAGGGCGCGGGTCCCGAGTACGGCGACAATGGTAATCGCGATCGACCCGAGATTGTCTGCCAAACTGGCAAACTCGATTTGGTCGCCAATCAGCAAAAAAACGATGGAATTGACGAAAAAGGCTAAAAATTCCCAAAATTCGGTGACGATTAACCGCGTGCGCGGGTTCATGCCAATTCTGGAGCCAAAGTTTCCTAAAATTACCCCCGCCGTCACTACGCCAATTACCCCGGAACCCCCCAGTTCTTCGGTAATTAAATAGGTGCCATAGGCGGAAACCAGGGTCAGGGATTGCTCGACTAAGGGCAAGTCGAAGCGTTGGGTGAGGTAGGAAATTCCAAACCCAATCAGACTCCCCACCCCCACGCCAATCCCTACAAAGGCAAAAAATTGCGCCAAACTGGTTCGCACTTCGAATTGTTCGGTGCCTAATGCCAATCCGACTAATAAGCTAAATGCCACGACCGCTACGCCGTCGTTGCACAAGCTTTCCCCTTCCATGAGGGTGGAAAGCCGTTTGTCTACCCCCAATTCCCGAAATAGGGCAATCACGGATACCGGATCTGTGGCGGAAAGACTCGCCCCCAACAGCAGGGCGGTGGTTAGGGAAATCCCGGCAAATTGATTCAGCGCTAAGGCGATACCAACCACGGAAATCAACACCCCGACAATGGCGTAGAAACTGACGGGGACTAAATCTCGCTTCAGGTTTTTCCACCGCAGATTCCAGGCGGCTTCAAACAGCAGAGGAGGCAAAAAGATTGACAAAATGAGTTCCGGGGAGAGGTTGACCAGACGCACGTCTACAAATGCCAACCCTAAACCGACGATCACCAGTAGCAGGGTGTAGGGAATCTGCCTCACCCAACTAAATACTTGGGGAAGCGTCGCTACACTTAGGGAGACGGTAAGCACGAGGAGAAAGCGCTCTAGGTTTTCCTGTATTAGCGCTTCTCCTCCAACGGTTTCTAATGTCATATTGAGAACTCTCAGTGGATATCCGATAATGACTTCTGACTCTTGCGGTGTGGGGTGGGTTGACCTACCACAACCAACTTGCATCAGTCCTCATTAGTTTTAGTCTGTCGTCCCATGTTAAGCAAGTTCTCGGTTGCTGTGGGTTCTGTGGGGGAAGGATGTTGCAGATTGACAATTTAGTTTGCGGGGAAGTGGCGATCGCATTTGCCCATCTGCACCTCCCAGCCATTGGGCGGTTTGTTCTCAATCAACACCGGGATTCAATAACCTGTTTAAGCGAATCTCAATTCCGTTGCATAAAACCCTAATTCGGATGAATTCCTAACCCTCTAAATTATGGGCATAACCCAAAATAAATCAATATAAATTCTGCCTTTACCGAGGGAGTGGCTTTCGCTTTTGTCGGGTTTTTTTAAAAATACCGTTTGCAAAATTGAAGATTGAAAAATATAGTAAAAATATGAGAAAATAGAAAACACCATTCTCCCAATTCTGGGAAAAATCAACGGTGTATCGAATACAAATCAGGAGAAACTATGTCGGAGACGATAATTTTTTGGCATCGGCGAGATTTACGGCTGAGCGATAACGTGGGATTGGCAAAGGCGCGGCAGAAAACGGCGCACCTGGTGGGGGTGTTTTGCCTGGATCCGAATATTCTCGATCGCGATGATGTGGCACCGGCAAGAGTAAAATACATGCTGGGTTGCTTGCGGGAATTGCAGGAAAGTTATGCCCAGGCGGGGAGTCAATTGTTAATTTTAAATGACGAACCGAGTCAGGCGATCGCGACATTGGCGAGGGCGCTACAGGCAAAAGCAGTGTATTGGAACCTGGATGTAGAACCCTATTCCCAGCAGCGGGATAAAACAGTGTGCGACGCCCTGGAAGAAAGCGGCATTGAAGTGCAAACCTTTTGGGATCGATTGTTGCACGAACCGGCAGAAATTCGCACCGGCAGTGGTACGCCCTACTCCGTTTATACTCCATTTTGGAAAAACTGGAATCGCCACCAGAAAGCGGAACCAAAGCCTCGGGTAAAAGATATGATACCTTTGAGCGAAGAACAACAGCAAGCGGCAGTAGAAAGCGGCGCGATCGCCCTTCCCACCCTTGACGAGTTGGGATTTTCTTGGGACAATGAGCTATTGCTCGAACCGGGCGAAACAGCGGCGCGGGAGAAACTGGAGGAATTTTGCGATCGCGCCATTTACGAGTACGACGAATTGCGAAACTTCCCCGCTGTTGACGGCACCTCTGGATTAAGTGCTGCCCTCAAATTTGGCGCAGTGGGCATTCGCCGCGTCTGGGCGCAAACCTGCACGGCTTGGGAACAATGCCGCAGCGACGAAACGCGCAAATCCGTGCAAACCTGGCGGCAAGAATTGGCATGGCGGGAATTCTACCAACATGCTTTGTATCACTATCCGGCACTTGCCGAAGGGCCTTACCGCGACTTGTGGAAAGACTTTCCCTGGGAAAACAACCAAGAACATTTCCAAGCGTGGTGTGAAGGGCGCACCGGCTATCCAATTGTAGATGCTGCCATGCGCCAGCTCAACCAAACGGGATGGATGCACAACCGATGTCGGATGATTGTCGCCAGTTTTCTCACTAAAGATTTAATTATCAATTGGCAGTGGGGAGAAAAATACTTTATGCAGAAACTGTATGACGGCGATTTAGCGGCGAATAATGGCGGATGGCAGTGGAGTGCCTCCAGCGGCATGGATCCGAAACCCTTGCGAATTTTCAACCCCACCACCCAAGGGCAAAAGTTCGATCCGGAGGGGGAATACATTCGCCAATGGGTGCCAGAATTGCGATCGCTGGATACGGAGGTGTTAATGTCGGGAAAAATTCCGCCCAGCGATCGGCAACAGTGCGAATATCCTGCCCCGATTGTAGACCACAAACAGCAACAGCGCAGATTTAAAGCACTGTATCAGCAGCAAAAGAACCTCTCGTGAGGGGATGGGTGGGCGAAGGCTCACCCATCCCGGATCTCGGGGCGTTTTAAAACATCATCTCCGGTCCAGTGTCGGTGAAACGCGGGCGATTAAAACTTCGCCTTGGCTTCTCATGGTTCGCCGATGCGGAATAATTCTTTTTAAAACTATTCCTGTCGGCTATTTTGATTGGCAATCCACCGGAGAAAATCCCACATATTATCCGGGGATTTTTTCCGGTCACATTCTACTACATCTATGCAAGCAGGTGCGGCATTCACTGTAGTTCTGTTGCCCTTTGGAGCCATGACGTTTCCAACAAGTCCACTTCAGCTCAAGCGGTAGGGGTTCAATTTATTTTGGCCAAAGTTTCTGAAAACTATCCGAGTTAGATTGAGATTGTTATTCCTCGTGCAAAAAGTTGAGAAAATTTGTACACTCTTGAGAATCGTCCGGAAACATTGTTAGCAATTCCATGAAATTTTTAGTAGGAATTGCCCTTCTCTTCTGCTTACCATTTTCCATTGTTGTATTCACGCGCACCACTGGATACATCCGATGCCACAGTCGCCCAATTTGATTGATACTTCCCGTAACTGATGTTTGCTTAATCGTTTGCGTTTGTTGTCGGAGATAGCGGTCAAATTTTTGATAAGGTTTGTGCAACCATTGCACTGCTTTACAGTCTTCTCGACCTTGAGAGAATCTTCCCCAGACTTGCACGTTGTCTGGATGCCATGCTTCGCGCCAGTCTGTCGGGCTATCGGGAGTCGGTGTGATGCCGCAAATTTTTATCCAGTCCGATGCGGTTGTTCTGATATGGTTTAAAAACGGGGCAACGTGGTCGAGTTTGCGAACTTTGTTTTCGTTAATCAACGAGCTTTTGTCCCACTGCCAGTGACAGCGAATCAAGGGTTTTGTTTCATTTTGTTCGTAGTATTCCTTATTAAACAAGCGATGGTCGGCGCGTCGCCAGGATTTACCAAAACCTCCGAGAAGCATAGCAAATCGCATCAGCAACCGCATCAGTGTTAGGAGGATGTTTTGTTGGGATTCGGGCAGCGATCGCCTCAGTAACCATTGTAATTTTCCCGCTACCTCATAGGTTGGTTCGTCTGTAGTATTATTCACATGAACCGTATCGTTAGGAACCGTAATGCCCGATTGCCTCATAACATCAACTAAGGCATCCCAGGTTGCTTTCCAGTATTGGGATTTATCGGGTTCTCTGACTTGCAAGCGCAGGTGTTCTCCCCAAAATCGTTCCAATCCGTAAGCAACGGATTCGCGCATTTTAAAGGATTGATTGAGAGATTTGCGATCGCGCAGTCGGGCATCGAGAACTAGCTGTTGTGCCACTTGGTCTAAACTATAAGATGTCCACGCCATTATTGTTTTTCCTCCTGGGGTTGGGCTAAACTATCACCAACTAACGTCACATTACAACGACCGAAACCAATCGATTCGAGTCCGCCAAAATACAATTCTTGAGAATAGGGCTGAGAATTTCGTGTGCCAAAGGGTTGCCATCCGGTTTCTTTCAGGGCAACGGGAAACACTAAAATGCTGCCGACGGGTAACGCTTCGGTATTAAAAAATGCCCCGCGTTCCGTATCCACTTTTTTCATATTGTCGAGTAATTTTACTCGACTTTGACGATATAAAGCCATATCGTGAATGTTGGCAATATCTCGGTCATCTACAACTACTAAAGATTTCGTGGATAAATTTGTCCCGGCTGGAATCCAGGGAGAAAGGTCAACTTGATGGTCGATTTCGAGGAAACCTAAATTAAAGAACAACACCTTTTTTTGCGTACCGGGAACCTGACGACCTTCTAGGTCGGGGGAGGCGGTATAAGGGTCGGGAACGGGTGTGGAAATTCCGGCCATGTGCTTGTATCGTTTCAGGAGGAGGGGGGATGTCACCCAGACGATGGGTTGTCCCGGATAAAACACGGGCAACCACAGTAAAGAAGCGTATTCAAATTTAACGCGCGCTTCGGTGGTTCCGCCATCTTCGCGACCTTCTACCGCTTCATGTCCGTACTAATAACCTACGTTGCCGTTACTGTTATGATTGCGGCGCATATCTGCCCGAAATCGTCCCCGAATCGAACTGCCCGGAATAATGCCAGTTTGGGTGAATTGGTCGCGAAAAATGAGGTTGAGGTTGCCCGTTTCCTCACCGGCAGATGCGCCCACGTGAAGGGGGGCGAGGGTTTCGATAATGCCGTAAGCTTGATGATACATTCAGGTTCTCCTATTGTTGCGATAATTGATGAGAAATTGCCCCGTTCAGGGGCAAAGATAATCCGCATCCCCAGCGTTTGAACGAATATCCTTCGGTAGGAAACCACTTCCTGGGCCACTGTTGCCAGGTTTTATCTAGCGGACGGTCTACAATGTAGACTGTGCCGGCGGAAACGGCATACCGCCCTCGCGATAGCAGTTTCGGTTGATTCGGTTGCTGGTTTTCGCGATCGCCTAATCGAAATCGAATCGGGTGGGAACGCTGGGTTAGCATCGATTTCATGCCCGATTCGCTGTCATACCACACGCTTTGCCACTGGTTCCCGAGTTTAACCTTCGGTTCGCGATAGGAAAGGCGGTTGGAACCCCACACCGCTGGTGTAATTAGGGCAAAACTGCGTTGCAAGGGTTGTTCGAGTAAGAGTCTCGCCGGTTTGGCGATCGCCTCACATCGAATCGCCACCATATGTGCTTCCCCCCCAAACCGATACCAACCCGCCGGGATTTCTTCGGTGGATAAATACACCAAACAAGTCTCCGGATTCAGTTGTACCGCATTTTCGAGAAACAAACTGCCTTGATTGTCGGCGGCGTCTGTTTTTACGTGACGTTCGTCTTCTCTCAGGCGGGGATGCAAGTGAGGTAAAAATTTCCAAGGATTACCTTTGACTTCCGGTTGTTCTAAGCTATTTTCTTCCAGTTTTTCCCAATCTTCTATCCCCATCCAAGTCCCAGTTTGAAATTTATCATTGGGCGGTTTTTCTCCGGATGGTTGCAACCATTTATTTCCCTGCCAAGTTAGCACATATTTAATTTTATTGTCTTTGACCAAACAATTAAACGGGGTGGGGACGTAAAAGTTTTGGACGTTTTTCTCCTCCGCCCAAAATGGCCCTGCCAGTTTCAGATTGTAGAGTTTCTTTTTCTCCGCTTCGGTTTGCCATTCGGCGGCAAAAATGCCGGATAAAGTGGCAGCAGAAGGCGGAAAGCTGGTTCCCGATCGCCCTACTAAGTTTTCAGGAGAGAGGAATCTTCCCGCACTTCCGTAGAGGAATCCGAGGGGTTCGATAATAATCAGGTATCGGAACATAAATGAAAACCTACTTTTGCCAGATTGATTATCCAGTCGTTGAGGGCGGTATTGACTGCTTTCTCGTTCAGGTTGCCGGTTTCGTGGTATTTTTCTGGTTCGCCTAAAATTCCCGCTTTATCGTCAGCATTCCACCAGTTATCCCGGTTTAAGATATCTTTTTGACTGGGAAAATAAATTTCAGCGATCGCCTCGGCAATGTGGATTTGGTTATCGGTGAAAGCATAACGGGATTGTAAACTAGCGATATCTTGGTAAATGTGCGCCCAGTTTTTGGGTTGGTTGTTGCGATCGCGATAGGCGGATAAAATATCCAAAAATCGCCAGGGGCACACCCATTCCAGGTGATTGCCACTGTTGAATAATACCCGCATCGCAAGGCGATCGCGTCCGCAACTTTTCGCCGACCTTTCTGCTTCCCGACAGTGTTGCAACACATCGCGCTGGGGAACATTGGGCGCGGCCCAGACAAACCCAACACTGACGCTAATTTTATCGGCATAGCCGTGTTTTTTCCACAGTTCGGGTAGATTGGAAAACCACTGCAAACACTCGCTAGCGGTGAGGTCTCCCGGGGTGGCACTTTGGAACAAAACCCCCATAAAATCATCGCCACCGGCATAGACAATCCGACCGAGTTGGCTTTTTTTCATATAAGGTTTGAGTTCATCTTCCCCCCAGTTCATTAACGCCGAGCTAAACTTTTTCAGTTCTTCTCGTTCGATATCTTCTCCTTTTTCTGATAGTTCTTGCAGGAATTTACCCATGCGATCGCCATCCCCTTGGAACCATCCCGTCCACCGTTTTTCCTCATGGCGGTTTACTTCGCGAAACGGTTTTTCGGGAATTTCAATATCTGTCGCTGCCAATGCTGCTTGGATAAAAGTGTCTGACATTTCGATGCGCGGACGTTCGATTTCAAATTGAATCGATTCCGCGATCGCCTCTACGGTTATCAAACGTTTAATCAGTTCGGGAATACTTAACTGTTCCCGAGGCGTAATTATCGCCTCACCGATTTTTTTGGCTACATTCACCCGCTTCTTTCCGGTTAGAGTATCGAATCTAGGAATGCGTTCGATATAGGTTTCACCCAGTTCTTGACTCAAGGCAGCATAAAATTCCTCGATTTCTTGTTTTTCAGTTTGCGCCTCTGGGTTTTGGGGATGAATTAAACCCAACTTCGGCCATGCGATCGCATCGGTTCCGGAAAGGGTCGAACTTTCGCCTTTCCAATTAATCCCCACCCAATCCCGAGGACGTTTGACATCATTGAGAGATTCTCGCGCTGCGGTAATCGTATCGCCGATGGCCCAGAAAAATTCCCAGGCGTGGTGACTCCAATCTTTCCACTCGCGCTTCCAACAATAGTTACGGTTGGGTAAGGTTTTCTCGATCCATTGGCGGCAGGTTTCTACCACCGTGTGCCATACTTGGTTAAAGGTGGCGCGGGCATCTGCTTCGGGAAACACGCCCTGGATAATAATCTGATTCGGCGTCCCCTGGGTCACGTTAATGATGGCAGGGGAAATCACCTTCCACCCTTGCTGTTGCGCCGCGTTGCAGAGAACGCGGGAAAGGTACGATAGCAGAAACGAACTCCCATACAAGTCGCGCAACTTGCGGGACTTTTCGATAAACCCTTGCACCGGTGCAAAGGTAATTGCAGTATAGCTCGATTCGGTCATGGCATCGGCATCTCGGCGGTCTATGTGGCCATTGTAATCGCTACTGGAAAGCTGAGCTTCCAAAACCTAGCTACCATTTTAGGGTATAAACCCATTAATTTATCGAAATCGTTATGAAACCTAACAAACCGCAACCTAAGTTAGCATTCCGGTTAAGAAAGGTAACAACCCGGGGTCTCGCGGTCATGCAAAAAGGGATCCGAGGGACCGGGCAAGTGACAATCCAGGTGAAAGATGCGATCGCCCGAACGGTAAAATCGGTCCGCAAGAAATCCGCAGATATCGCCCGTGGTTGCTGGAATGCGATCGCTGCCTTTTGGTCGAGTCTGCAACTAGGGCACATTTTCCGCCGATTGGGATTGCCGTTTTGGGGAGGAGTCGGACTGGCGATCGCGGGTTGGATGATAGATAATCTCGTCAAATTGAGCGAATTGGCAATCCGCTATGTCCTGGGGACGACTCCGACTCCCACTCCCAAAGAGTTTTTAGTGCATACCCTGATGATTGGTTTGGGTTTGGGATTCACCTTGTTTATTAGTTTGGGGTATAAATTCCGCCGTCCCCTCATGCAAGGGGTATTTGTCAGCGATAAATTAACTCAACCCGATGGCAAAAAAGGGTTGATTTTGCTGGTTAGCAATCCGAATAGTGCCATGTTTGCTATTGAATATCACTACATAACTAAGCGCTGTTTATAAATTGTGTGCTTAAGTCCGTCCGATGACAGTCAAATCAACCAATTCGGTGGCAGTTCTCAGAATAAAGCAGAGGAGATTAAAAGGCGTTGTGAAGACTTACAACACAATGCGATCGCTAACCCACTTAATTTACCGCCTTTACAGGTACAAATTATCAAAGGCGTGTCCCCCGCTGACGCCCAAGAAACTTTCGATGCCGTCAACCAAATTTATCGCAAAAGTCAATATGGTGCGGATGAAATTGTTGCCGATTTTACCGGGGTAACTAAACCGATGACAGTCGGAATGATTATGGCCGGTCTCAAACGCGATCGCGTTTTGGAATATGTTTCCTACAACCCTGCAATTAAAAAATCTTTTGGGCCTTATGTGATTGATTATCAACATAGTGCCTTTGATTTGATTGGGTAATTGGGGATATTGTACATTTTTTGATGTTGCATTAACCCGATAACCCGGCGTGGGTTTAAACCCACGCCTCATAGCTAAAGCCGGTTATAAACCGGCTGCAAATCTTATCGTCAAAGCATTGTTTTTAATAACCCGGCGTGGTTTTAAACCCACGCCTCATAGCTAAAGCCGGTTATAAACCGGCTGCAAATCTTATCGTCAAAGCATTGTTTTTAGTGGGGTGTTGCAACTACAGTTAATCCCGATACAATTC
>NZ_JAYFEQ010000709.1:0-16954 GCF_055795085.1 Phormidium sp. CCY1219
ATATCGAGGAGGCCATTCGCTGCACCCAAGCCGCCTTAGAAGTGTACACCCGCAGCGCCTTTCCCTATGAGTGGGCAGCGACTCAAATTGGCTTGGGGACTGCCTACTGTGACCGCATCCGGGGAGAGCGAGCGGACAATATCGAGGAGGCCATTCGCTGCTACAAAGCTGCCCTCGAAGTCTTTACCCGCACCGCCTTTCCCGAAGATTGGGCAGATACTCAACTGGGCTTGGGGAATGCCTACTGTAACCGCATCCGGGGAGAGCAAGCTGACAATATGGAGGAGGCGATCGCCTCCTACAAAGCAGCCCTAGAAGTTTATACACCCTCCTCTTTACCCTTTGAATGCCTGACCACCGGACGCAACCTCGGCAACCTCGGCTACGACCTCCAAAACTGGGAAATCGCCATCGAAGGCTACAACCAAGCCATCCTAGCCATCGAACAAAGCCGCTACTGGGCCACCTCCGAAGCCACCAAACGGGAACTCATCACCAACTCCCTCAATATCTATCAAAAAATGGTGCAAGCCTGCATCAACCACCAAGACTACGCCCAAGCCTTGCTCACCGTCGAACGCAGTAAATCCCGCACCCTGATCGAACTCCTCGACAGCGCCACCCTCTACCCCAAAAACGCCACGGACGAACAAAAACAACGCATCAGCGACTTGCGCCGTCAAATCGCCAGCTACCAACAACAACTCGCCTACACCCGCAGCGACACTCTCACCCCCGCCACCGAGAAGCACCCCAACCAACCCTCACCCGAAACCCTCATCCGCCAACAACTCCAAGCGGCTAACCAGCAATTCCAAGACTTGCTCACGGAACTCGACGATCCCACCTTCACCCTCACCCAACAAGTCCCCCCCCAACTCCCGGACTTGCGCCGCCTCCTCAACCCCCAAACCGCCCTCATCGAGTGGTATCTCCCCAGGGAAGCGGAATCCGGGTTTTATGCCTTCCTTGTCACCCGCAAAAACGACCAAATCCAGATTACCCCCCACCCCTTCAACGCCGAGGACCGCCAACACCTGGAGCAAGCCCTACAGGACTACCGTAGCGACTACGGACAAGACACCTGGAATAAGCAACTCCCCCAACGCCTGGAAACCCTCAGCAGTGCCCTGCAACTCCCCCGCATTCTGGCTGAATTATCCCAGATTCAACAGCTCATCCTGATTCCCCACCGGGAACTGCACCTCATCCCCCTCCACGCTCTCCCCGTCTCTCTCCCCTCGCCTTCTGGGGGTGAGGGCCAATGCCTGCAAGACTGGTTCCCGGTCCAATATGCCCCCAGTTGTCAAATTCTCAACAACCTCCAGCAGCGTCCCCCCCTCAACCGGGAAACGGTCCCCTTCTTCGCCATTCAAAACCCGACTAACAAGAAAAATCTCGCCTTTGCTGAATTAGCAGTGGAACTATTATTGCGCCAATTCAGCCCCCATCAAGTCTTGCGTCGCGACCAAGCTACCCTGGATAATTTCACCCAACCCCAGACCCAAACCTTCCTTGAGCAGAGTCACGCGGTCCACTTTGGCTGCCACGGTGAGTTTGACCAGCGCAACCCCCTCAACGCCTATCTGAGACTGGCTAATCAGGAAAAGCTGACGTTTCTGGATATTTTCAACGGTCTTAATATTCCCCTCTGTCGCCTGCTGGTGCTGTCGGCTTGCAAAACTGGCTTAGTGGAAACGTCCGACACTGATGACTATGTGGGATTATCCAGTGCTTTTTTCTACGCCGGAGCGCGAACCGTGGTCGCCAGTCTCTGGAATGTGGATGAACTGGCGGCGACTCTGGTGACCCTGCGCCTCTATCAAATTTTACCAGACTATCCCTCGGTGACAGTCGCCCTGCAAGCGGCTCAAACCTGGTTGCGGGGGGTATCTTCTGCTGATGTTCTCCACTGGCTAGAACATGACCAGAAGGCGACGGAGGAGGAAGTCGAAGAAGTGGAAGGCCGTTTGGATTTATTTGATGACCCCCCGTTTGCTAATGCCTATTATTGGTCAGCGTTTACGGCAACGGGTTTATAATAGAGAATACTTGAGTCATGATGAGGTTAGACCATGCCCACACCTGAAAGAGAACGAATTGTGCGGGCTTTCTTGCTGCTTCTGCATCGAGAAAGCAAAAAACCGGAAAGTGCGATTATCCCCCCCACAGCTTGGGACAATTTAGGCGAACTGCAAGGGGGCCTCGCTCAAGCCAATGATGATATTAAAACCATAGCACGAGCCATTACAAAATGGTGTAAAGAACACCAATATAGTTCAATTCTCCAAGCTCTCCTAGTCGTCCAAGGTGATGCGATTCCTGAAGACGAAGACCCAGATGAGGACGAAACCGAAACGCAAATCCTGAGATTGACTAACTTATCGATTAGATTTGTGGATGAAACCATCAGCCAAGCTCAAAAGCAACATGAGCAACAATCATCATGACAGACAAGGTTATTTATGCCCCAGAAATTCGGTTATTTACCTATCATTTAAAACTCCTCAGAACCACAGACCTTAAGCAAGCCGACAAGGATTTAGATTTAAGGTCAATGATTGCCTATTATGTAGAGTTATTGGCGGATTATGGAGTGGTGAATTCGCTGATTAAAAAACTGCGAAAAGAGATGTTATCCCCCTGGTCAATTATTGATGGTTGGCTTCAGTATATTGATACAATTCAGATGTTTGTATGGTGGGGTGAAATGAGGATAATTGTTCTGAAAATTCTCATTAATTTAAACAATTATCTGAGCAGCCAGACCCTAGAATATGTCATGCAAAACTATCTATTTAGGGCGGATTTTGAAGAGTTAACTAATAATAAGAATAATAATCCATTTTTTAAAATTATCAATAATCCGGGCAAAATCGGGATTCAACACTTAAGTTTGTCGCCCAGATATCGAGGAGCTTTCCGCCCTCAATATATGAATGATAGCTATAGTTTTTTGTTGCACTTATTGCGTCCCCAAAAACTGGGACAAGATGGGGTGAAATTCTCAGATATTGCGGAATTAAGACCCCCTGAATCATTTTTCACGGGAACCTCATCAACCTTAGACGAACCCCTGCAAACTCATCTAAAACAAGCATCTTGGGGGACAACGATACTGTTTAGTGGTTTTATCGACTCTCCCCCAGCGACTCTGGAGAAGGGAAAACACTTGGCCGATGAACTATTACAAAACTTGTTAAAATTAGACTCACTAGAAACCGCGCCGCCTTTCTGGGCAAGTCGAGAGTTTTTAGGGGGATTTTTGTATGAATATCAGGATTTTTATAATCGCCATCCCTACGGACATATTCTGATTTTGCTGCTATTTTCAGAGGAGAGTAAAGAGAAACTGAATGGGGTTCAATGGTCGTTACCGGAGTTGTTTTTTTATGAGCGCAAGATTCATCAAAATTACCTCGATAGTCGTGAGGAATATGAAAGGGCGAATCGGGATATTGAAACGATAGAGAAGACGATTCGGACGTTTCCGCCGAATATTGCCACGACTGTTCCGCCGGATTTGTCGGAGGACGAGTTAAGGGGATTAAAGCAGGAAATTAAGAATTTGTTGGATTTATCGTTGCGTTATTCTCAACGAATGCGGAATTTGGTCACGTTCGAGAATACCATTAAAATCAATCGGCAAAATCATCTGAATACTTTGACGCGCATGGAGATAAAAAGTCAAAGTGATTTGACGGGTTGGCGGGATAAGGCGAATCATATTTTTGGGGCGTTTCAACGGCAAATTGAGGCGGATTTGGTATATCTTCAGCAAGGGGAACGGCTGTTAGATACAGCAATTAATACGATTCGGGGATTAGCGGAAATTGACCAAGCCGAACGCGATCGCACCCTGGAAAACCAAATCCAAACTGTTGGGGTGGGAATTGCGGTGGGGGCGATCGTGGCTTCGACTACAGCGTTAATCTTCCAGCAAGAACCCATGACCTTTCCCTGGCAAGAATACCACGGCGATCGCCCTCATCCGTTTATTTTCGCTTTTCTGCTGAGTTTCGCCTTTGCTATTCTAGGTTCCCTGGTGACAAAATGCTTCATTGATTGGAGTAAAAAAAGGCGATCGCCCTCCCGAGGGGTACAGAAGCGAAACCAACAGCGCTGAGGGTGACGCTGGGGGACAGGAAATAACGACGATTGACCAGATAGCAATCTCAAACCACAATGACGAGCGGTGCTATCCTTAGATAAGGATATGGGGTTCGACTTTGTACTTGCGGAATATTTATCGTTAGATTCGCTTTCAAGAGGGCTTGACAAGCGGACAAAACTGTGGTAATCAAACTGACAAAAGGGACAGAAAAACTGAGCTAAAATAGTGCTGCAATCTATCCCAGGTTAGAGATGAGTTTAAACAACAATGCGGAATCGCGGAAACGGATCCGGGCGATCGCCATTGCCGGTTTTGCGGTGGCGATGAGTGCTTTAACCAGTTGCGGGAATCGCGCGGAACTGGAAACCTGCACCATCCTAGAAATCGAGGATGCGGAATTTGAAGTAGATGTGGGAGATATGGACATCGAACGCGGCGAAGTGGAAATGATTTGCGAGGAGGAAGTAGTTGATGTAACTTGGGGTCAATTTCGGGAAGAATTGCGGATCGACCCGGGGAACTATAAAACCAACCTAGAACAATTTAAGCGCGAGGTGAGTTGCGTGAAAAACGCCCGCGACGATAAAGAGGTTTTGTGCAAAACCCAATCCTCCAGTGAATTCGTACCCTTGCGTTTCAGCTACGATGACTAACGGCAAATCTGCATAAATCAGAGGCGATCGCCCCTAAATCTCCTGGCGCCCGCGCCGGAGTTGAATTAACAGGGGTTGCATCACCAGCAAATGGCGATCGCTTTTGTGCCAATGGAGGAAGAAATGAAAGAGGTGGAAGAGTGTTTGGATTTATTGAACGACCCCCCTTTGTAGAAGCTTATGATTGACCAGCGTTTACGGCGATCGGGTTATAATGGAGGAGAATTGAGCCGCGATCGGGTCGAACCATGCCCACTTCATAAAAGCGAACAACAGATGACAGCCAGAGAAAAACTGATTCAAGCCATTCAAACCCTCCCGGAATCCCAGGTCGATCGGGTTTTAGCCTATATTAATCAAATTATGGCTGACGATCGCCGAACTCAGGAACAAGACTCTCAAGCAAAGCCATGTTTTGATGAAACTTGGTGGAATAACTTATCTCAGTTTAGCTCGGACTTTTTAGAGGTTTCGAGAACCACCTAAAATTCCAAGACGAGAGGATATGTTTGAATGATATTTTTACTCGATACTAACATTTTTATTTATGTCATTAAACAAAGACCTTTGAGGGTTAAGGAGCGATTGCAAAAACTCGATTCTGGAGAGGTTGGACTTTCTATCATTTACTTTAGCAGAGCTAGAATATGGAGCAACAAAAAGCCAAAACACCCAGGGCGATCGAGAAACCTTAACTCGCTTTTGTTTGCCGTTTCAAATTGTCGGTTTTTGCCCAGAAGATGCTCAAAAATTTAGCGAAATTCGAGCCGCCTGAGAGCAACGAGGGCAACCCATTGGCAGTTATGATTTACTGATTGCCGCTCAAGCGGTCAATCGGGGACTGATATTAGTGACTAATAATATTAAAGAGTTTAGCCGAGTTGAGGGTTTGAATCTAGAGAATTGGGTTGAGTAGGATTTGCGTTGACGGCGATCGGGTTATAATGGGGGACAACTGAGTTATACTAAATCTCTCACCTCTATTGTACCACTCCAGGGCGCGATCGCCTCACTTGCGCCGCTACACCTGCGGATCCCGCTTCGGTTCGCGAGGGGGTGGTGGCACATCGGGACTCGAGGTCATCCCATTCAATTGATATCCTTCTCGTTCCAATTGGCGCACGAATTGCGTCGGCGCTTCCAGTTGCGGTTGCGCGTCGGGCGCAGATGGCGCGGGTTGAGAGTGACGGAGTTTTTTTAACTTAGCTTGGCGTCCCATTTTCTGATTCGACCTCCAAGGAATAAATGTCAGTGTGGTTTTTCTTCATTATGCCATAATTCGCCCCATTTTGACAGGTTTGCCCGATCGCGGCCATTGTCCGGTTGAAAATGCTAAATTAGTCGAGTCGGCATTCGGGGTGAATTCACCGGCGATCGCGTGACTCTGGATAGAATAAACACCCAAGGAAACAGCGCCTGATGCCATTTCCCGGTGCAACCCGGAACCCACAGCGAACCCTACTTTATCCTACCCCATGTAGGCGAAGCAAGCGAGACCCATTCAACGCAGAACAATGACAGGAAACAACACAGCACTTTTATCCCAACCCCAAGAAACCCGCCAATCCGCACAAACGGCACATCTCTTAAGCGTGGCCCCGATGATGGATAGAACCGATCGCCACTTTCGCTATTTTATGCGCCAGATTACCCGCCGCACCTTGCTTTATACGGAAATGATAACCACGGCGGCAATTATGCACGGCGATCGCGAAGTGCTGCTGGGATTTTCCCCGGAAGAAAAGCCCCTGGCGCTACAAGTGGGCGGAGACGACCCCACCGAACTTGCCGAAAGTGCGCGCATTGCGAAAGATATGGGGTATGACGAGATTAACTTAAATGTGGGATGTCCCAGTTCTCGGGTACAAAACGGCAACTTCGGGGCCTGTTTGATGGCACAACCGGACCGCGTGGCGCGGGGAGTGGAGGCGATGCAAAAAGCAACCAACTTGCCCGTCACCGTGAAACATCGGATCGGGATTGACGATCGCGATCGCTATGAAGACATGGCGCACTTCGTTCGCACTGTATCCGCCACCGGCTGTCAGCGCTTTATCGTACATGCCCGCAAAGCGTGGTTATCCGGCTTAAATCCCAAAGAAAATCGCACGGTTCCCCCCTTGCGTTACGAGGATATTTATCGGCTCAAACGAGAATTCCCTCACCTAATTATCGACATCAATGGCGGAATCGTCACCCTAGACCAAGTGCGAACTCACTTACAGCAGGTAGATGCGGTAACGATCGGACGGGCCGCTTACGATAATCCCTACTTATTTGCCACCTGCGATCGCGACATCTACGGCGAACCCGTCGCCCCGCCCACCCGTCACCAAGTCGTTAACGCCATGCTTCCCTATATCGATGAATGGATGGCGAAAGGGATTACCCTGCATAAAATCAGCCGTCACATGCTACAATTATTCACCGGGCAACCGGGAAGCAGAGCGTGGAAACGCCATATCAGCGAAAACGCACACCTTCCCGGCGCAGGGTCGGATGTGATTCGCGCCGCATTAGCCAAAGTTCCCCTTTAACTGCCACTCACCGCCACATAGCTGTCGGGTGGGTACCGCCCACCCTTTTTTATACCTTACAGGTTTCCTCAGTTAGTCAAGTAATAGAGAGCGAGTTTTGATGAAAGCGATTTGCACTTTAGGACCGGCAAGCAGCAATCCAGACCTGATTTTCAAGTTAAGCAAAATTAGCGATCGCTTTCGCTTGAACGTGGCGCATTCAAATGCCCAAAGCTTGAACCGCTGGTTAACCCAACTCACCGATACTTTTCACCAAATTGGCACCGAATTGCCTGTGGTTTTAGACCTGCAAGGCTCGAAAATGCGAATCGGTTCCTATCCCAACTGTGAGCAAATTCCAGAAAACATCTGCTTATTTTTAGGAGATAAATCCCACAGCCGACAACGCCTACCCGTTCCCCATCCGGATTTATTTCGCGTGTTAGCTACAGGCGATATTTTGTCTCTCAACGATGCTAAAATCAAAGTAGAAATTACCGAAATCATCGATAAGCAAACGGCCCGAGGGAGAGTAATTCAAAATGGGGCATTAGACTCCTGTAAAGGCATCAATCGCACCCATCATCCGGTACCCTTTACCCAGGTTTCCCAGGGAGATAAAGCAGCGATCGCGGTGGGATTGCAGTATCCCTTCGTGCAGTTTGCCTGTTCCTTTGTCTTCGATGGTACGGAAGCACCACTGTTGCGCCAACTTATCGGCGATCGCCATTTAATCGCTAAATTAGAACGCCCGGAATCTTTGATGCATTTAAACACTATCGATAGAGTATTTGACGAATTGTGGTTGTGTCGCGGCGATTTAGGCGCACAAGCGGGATTAACCGCCTTGGGGCAATTGCAAGCTCAATTTATCCGCGCCTTTCCCGAGTTATCGTCTCCGAAGTATTTAGCGGGTCAAGTGTTGGAATATATGACCCATTTCCCCAAACCCACCCGCAGCGAAGTAGTGCATTTGTACGATATCCAACAAGCGGGTTTTGATGGAATTGTGCTTTCCGATGAAACCGCGATCGGGCAGCATCCGGAGAAGGTGGCCGAATTTTTAGGCGCGTTTTTGAATGCAGGAATTTCAACCCTGAACGAGGGCAATTTAAGGTAGGCATAAACCAACAGTGACCAAGCGAATTTTGCACCGTTGTACGAATTTACAACAAGTGAGCAATAGTCAACTCGGTTTCTTGTGCCCTGACAACCGCGCCAGTAGAGGACACAAGGTAGGCATTCGGGATGCTTCTTAACCGGAAATAACGCTTTATACCCGAGACTTTCATCTTTCCCTACCCGATCGCCCATTGCTATGCCATAATGAGGGAATACTCCGGGCAGGCATAATTGCAGGCTGGCAGTTCATTGGCAATCAGTGGGCTTTCTACCGCCCTGAGTTCCTCCCATTCGCCAAACCTGAAACCGTATGAGCCTTTGCATTAACCCCCATTGCCGCCAACCGGATCGCCCGGATAATCTCAATCGCCGCTACTGTCAGAGTTGCGGTTCCGATTTACTCCTCGAAGGGCGCTATCGCATTATGCGACTGTTGAGCGATCGCAGCGGGTTTGGCAACATTTACGAAGTAGACCATCTCGGTATCCCAAAAATTCTCAAAGTCCTGAAACAAGAGTGGAATAGCAACGCAAAAGCCGTTGAATTGTTTCAGCGAGAAGTCAAAGTTTTGGGGCAACTCTCTCATCCTGGTATTCCCCAAGTCGATAGTTACTTCCAGTATCAGACAAAACAGGGTGTGGGGCTGCACTGCATTGTCATGGAAAAAATTGAGGGGGTAAATTTACAGGAGTGGTTAGACCAAAGGCACAATCAAGGGATTACTCAGGAACAAGCGATTGAATGGTTAAAAGAAATTGCCGATATTTTGCAGCTTGTCCATGAGAAGCAGTTTTTTCATCGAGATATTAAGCCGCCAAATATCATGTTGCGCCCCAATGGACAATTGGTATTGATTGATTTTGGCACGGCGCGGCAAGAAACTTATACTTATTTAGCGAAAATGGGTGGGGCGGGCAGCATTACCTCAGTGAGTTCAGCCGGATATACGCCTCCAGAACAGCAGAATGGCCAAGCCCTACCGCAATCCGATTTTTTTGCCTTGGGACGGACGTTTGTGTATTTATTAACTGGAGAGGAGCCGGTTGATTTGTATGATGCTCATAATGATGAGTTAAACTGGCGCGGTCATGTTTTAGGAACCTCGCCCCTGTTCTTAAATTTTATCGATAGTTTAATGGCCCGAATTCCTAGCAAAAGACCTTGGAATGCTCGGGAATTATTGCAGCGCATTGGGGAACTGGAACGTCAGTTAGAGACACCTCCTAATCTCCAGTTAGAGACAACGGTAGATCTGAATCCACCTCCTAATTCGTCACAAGAATGGCGTAATCCGTTACTATATCGGCGGCCTGTAAGTCAAGGGGAATCGGTTTTATTGACGGGGCTATTGATCCTGGGGGCGTTGGGCGGCGCAGGCGTAGGTTTGTATAGCGCTCTAAAAGAGAATCCCTGCGTTTTCAGGAGAGAAAGCTATTGCGATCTCAGCCTAGCAAATACACTAGAAAATCGTTCCATAGCTAATTCTATGGTAATTAGCCCGGATGGGCAGACCCTTGTCACTGGCAGTGATAATAAAACGATTAAAATCTGGAATCTGGCAACCGGGGATTTAATCCACACCCTAGAGGGTCATGTCGGCAGGGTTAATTCTGTAGCAATTAGCCCCGATGGGCAGACCCTTGTCAGTGGCAGTGATGATAAAACGATTAAAATTTGGAATCGGGAAACCGGCGATTTAATCCGCACCCTAGAGGATCATTTCGGCATAGTTAATTCTGTAGCAATTAGCGCCGATGGGCAAACCCTTGTCAGTGGCAGTGATGATGCAAGGATTAAAGTTTGGAATCTGGAAACCGGCGATTTAATTCGCAGCATCACCAACCAGGGTGATTACCCTGTTTTCAACGCGGTTCAATTTGTAGCAATTAGCCCCGATGGGCAGACTCTTGTCAGTGGTAGTAGTCCGCCATTCGTTGCTATCAATATCTGGGATCTGGCAACCGGGGATTTTATCCGCACCCTAGAGGGTACTTCCAGCATGAGTGAGTCTATAGCAATTAGCCCCGATGGGCAGACCCTTGTGATTGGCACTTGGAGCAATATCAGAATCCGGAATCTGGCAAGTGGGCATTTAATTCGCACCCTATACGATCATTCTAACGAGGTTAATTCTGTAGCAATTAGCCCCGATGGGCAGACCCTTGTCAGTGGCAGTGATGACAATACTATCAAAATCTGGAATCTGGCAACCGGAAATTTAATTCGCACCCTAGAGGATCGTTACAGCAATGTTTATTCTGTAGCAATTAGCCCCGATGGACAGACTCTTGTGGGTGGCATTGGAGATACTATCAAAATTTGGCGCAAGAAGTAAAGGGAAGTCGCTATCATCAGGGTTCTTCCCCGTTTCGGGACAATTTTCGCGCCGATGCCTTGGTTCCCCTCATGTAGAGACAGCCATTTGTGGCGTCTCTCACGCTATGCTACTCACAGATAACTGTTATTTTGCCTTCCGCAATTCCACCCACAGAGAACAATCCTTGCAGTTGTTAGGTTGTCTGTTGGTAGCGACGCGGTGGGAGACGCGATGAATCGGCGTCTCTACAGGAAAATTGGATTAATTTGATGGGCGATTCCCTTGGGCGTAACTTCGCTTCACGCAGTAGGGATAGAAAAACTTTACCGATATCCGCAATAGTTATTTCGCCGCTAGCTTAACCCTCCACTCCAGGGATGGAAAACTCTACCGATAACCGCAATAGTTATTTCGCCGCTAGCCCAACTCTCCACTCTAGGGATGGAAAACTCTACCGATTTCCGCAATAGTTATTTCGCCGCTAGCTTAACCTTCTACCCTAGGGATAGCCAAACTATGGCGACAGCGCCACAGTTATTTCGCCACTACCACGCCATCAGTGGGAAAAACTGACCGATAAGCGGAAAGACAAAGGAAAATCTGCGACTCGGAATTTTTTAAGAACAATATTCAGCTTTTTGCAAATTGCCACGGTTAATCGAGAAGCAATTGCGATCGCCCTAGGGGCAAATTTTCGCGATGCGCCAGGTGAGGATTGAGTATGCCACGGCTAGGGTGAATGAACTGGAGGGAATTGTCACCCGAAACCCGCAGGATTTTGCGGTCGAAACGCCGCGTATTTTATTGCCAACTGGGCTAATTCAGGGGTTAAATGGTTCCACATGAGGGGGGAGGTGACTTGCGGAACCCTATATATATGGCCACACCTTTCCCATTATTCAGATTTTAACGCAAATCGCAAAAAGAGTCAACCCCAGATTGACAAAAAAGCGAAAAAAATCAGGGTTCGGTTTTGCCGGAGATTATTGGCGGCGTTTTTGTTCGCTGCGAGAGCGGATGAACTCGCCGATAAAGGCGATCGCACCCGAGGCGAGAATCAGCACCACACTGAGGGCATTAATATCAGGTTTTACCCCAGTTCTAATGCGACCGAAAATTTCCATTGGCAGAGTGACTGCGCCGCTACCGGCGGTAAAACTGGCGATTAACAAATCGTCCAAACTAAGGACGAAAGCCAACAAGCAACCGGAGATAATTCCTGGCATCAATTGAGGGAGCAACACTTGGAGAAACGCTTGCACTGGCGTTGCGCCCAAATCCAGGGCAGCCTCTTCCAAATGGGGGTCTAAATCATTCAGGCGAGTCGAGACCACCAAACCGATATAAGCCAAACAGAAGACAATATGGGCGGCAATAATCGTCCAGATGCTCAAATTAATTTGTACGGCGGCGAGGAAGACCAAAGTTGCCACAGCGATCGCGATATCCGGAACGATTAACGGTAGATAAGACACGCCCAGATATAAAGTTTTGCCCGGGAAACGATAGCGGGCCAATCCCACGGCCATTAACGTCCCCACCACCGCCGAAATTGCGATCGCAGAAAATCCGACAATCAAACTATTTTGCAGGGCATGAAGAATCGACTCATCTTGAAACAAGCTGAGATACCACTTCAACGTAAACCCTTCCCATCCCGCGCTATAGCGAGACTGATTGAAGCTGTAAAACGCCAGTACCAGAATTGGCAAATACATGAAAAAGAACATCACTCCGGCAAACGCGAGCTGCCAAGAGACATTAATTCTCGGCTTGCTGTTCATCATATCTACCGGAATGTCCTCCTGTTTGAGATGGGTTTGTGCCATCAACCTTCACCACTTCCACATTACCTACGGTTAACATTAATCGAGCCATTATTATTTTTTAGGAGAGGCATCGCCGAAGCGAATCAAGCCAGCGATCGCCAGACTCACTGCCATAATCAACACCATACTCAGCGCCGACCCAAAGCCCCAATCGCGCGCCACGCCCAAAAACTGATCGTAAATCAATCGAGAGACCGTCATACTAGACGCGCCGCCCAACAATTCCGGATTGACAAAATCCCCCATTGCGCTAATAAACACCAACAAAGACCCCGCTGCAATTCCCGGTAGAGTTTGAGGAACCGTAATTTTCCAAAACACCTGCACCGGGTTTGCGCCCAAATCCGAAGCTGCTTCTAACAACCGACGATCCAGCTTTTCTAAAGAAGCGTAGAGAATCAGCACCATATAGGGCAAGAAACTGTAACTCATGCCGATAAGAACTGCCGAACTTTGGTGTAGCAAATCCACAGAAGGGAGTCCGATAGTCGTCAGGATAGTATTGAGAACCCCGCTGGGGCGCAGAATCGTTTTCCAGGCATAAGAGCGCAGCAGAGAAGAAGTCCACAGGGGCAAAACAAAGCCAAGCAACAGTAAATTGCGCCAGCGTTTTGGCGTATCCAGGGCCAACCAATAGGCAACCGGAAAGCCCAACAGCAGACACAGGAGCGTCGAGCCGGTGGCAAAAAACAGCGATCGCCCGATAACTTGTAAGTAAACCGGGTCGAAATCCGACAGCTTGCATTGTTCGAAGCCCAAAACGCGGCAATAGTTATCCAGACCCGAGGGAATCACGCGATCGCCCGGTTGAATTTCCGGCACCAAACTCAGTTGAAAAATCACCAGAGTGGGCAGAACCAGCAACAGCAGCAACCAAATTCCTGCCGGTCCGAGTAATGCCAAAGGGCCGAGCCAATTGGGTTTTGGCCGACGTCCCGTTTTCGGTTCGTTTTTCGGTTTGCTTGGAGAAACAGTAGTGGGAGGAGTCATATTTTGCACCCAAACCAGGCCATTCGTGAAAACATCTGCACCGTTTGTTTTAACCCCCACGCAATGTAGCGCGGAAAGGAAGAATAAAAACTGTTGATTTCAAGTAAGTCATTCCTGCTTTTTCTGAACCATAAAATGACAGAGTAATTGCCAATATAAGCCTCATTAATGCTAGTTCTTATTTCTCGAAAGCGAGAAATAGATAATTCCCTGGGCGATAGTCGAGTCATGGAACCCTTAAACACTTTTCAAGCGAATCCAATAGCGGGCATATTCCTTTTCCTTGTCCGAACTCAGGGGGAGAATTCCTTCACAGCGATCGAGGATAGATTCCGGAGGGAAAAGAGTTGGATTGTTTTGGAATTCTGGGGGTAAAAGATTGTAAGCGGCGCGATTGGGCGTCGCGAAATAGAGACGTTCGATGAGAGCCGCAGAGACTTCTGGTTGGAGCATAAAATTCATCCAGGCATAGGCTCCTTCAACATTCGGAGCATTTTTTGGAATTACCATTGTATCGGTCCACAGAGAAGAACCACTGAGAGGAACCAAATACTGGAGGTCGGGATTTTCGTCAGATACAGCCAGAGCATCAAACGAGTAGCCCATTGCCACTTCCAAATCCCCTGCCAGGATTAAATCGCGCCAACCGTCGGTGGTAAAATTCGCCAAAGTCGGTTTGAGGTCTACCAGATGTTGGTAAGCCGAGCGAATCCGGTCCGAGTCAGTGGAATTATAAGAGAAGCCCAGCGATCGCAAACCAGCGCCGAACACCTCGCGCACGTCATTCATCAACGTCACGCGGCGAGACAATTGCGATTCTTGTTGCCAGAGATAATCCCAATCTTGGGGCGGACTAGAAAGCTTAGCGGCGTTGTAAATCAGACCCGTAGTGCCCCAGGTAAAGGGAATGCTGTAGCGGTTGAGCGGATCGTAGAGTGGGTCTTGGAACTTGGGGAATAGATTGTCCAGACCCACCAGACGAGAGCGATCGACTTGACGGAGCAATTGTAATTGGACCATCCGACCCACCATGTAATCCGAGGGATAGATGATACTGTAAGAGCTACCGCCACCGGCTTGAATTTTCGCCAACATTGCCTCATTCGAGTCAAAGATATCGACGATGACTTTAATGCCAGTTTTTGCGGTAAAACTTGCAAGCAACTCCTCATCGGTGTAATCGGACCAGGTGTAGATGAACAGTTCATCGGAAGAAGTCGAGCGCACCAAATCATTAGCACCCGGTTCGACTTCCCCTTCACTAGGCGTTGCGCCCAAAGTCCATCCACAACTCGACAGTGCGAGACCAGACAGGGCCGCCGCAGACGTCCGCAAGAACTGACGCCGCGTAGTAGTTGCGCTGTAGATGCGAGATTGAGACAAATCAGGGGTCGGCACTATTTTCTCTTGTGTTGTCTGTGACCAGCAGGATATCAGTTAACAGTAGCGTACCGATTGTTCGAGGGGGAGAGGTTCTCCCGTTTCGGCATCGGTATTTTGGCAGGCAAACATTTGTTCCGGGGAGAGCTTTTCAAATTCTAATTGCGAACCGAGACGTTTGAGGACATAGCCCCGGATTTCTTTAATGGGGAGTTGAGTCAGTTCGTCCAATTCTGGGAGAAAAGAGCGCAGGATTAACGAAGCCACCGGATGGGTGTGGTGGAGGAGTTTGGCAATCAGCAACTCTTTCATCTGCGGTTGAGAGCCATAAATGATTTGGGTGCCTTTGCGAGTCAGGTCGATCGCGAAGGGTTGACCATCACTTCCGAGAAAAGTAGCGATCGCTCGTTGGGGGCAGTGGGATTCGAGTTCTGCTAAAAATTGATTGACTCCCTGTAAATTCATGGTGGGTATCGTGGGTGTTTAGTGCAACAGATAGGGGATTGAGAGGATAGACTCATTCATCCCACCGCGCCATCCGGGTGAGTAGAAGCCAAAGCGATACAGTCAGTGGGATGCCAATGGGTATAGATGGGGGTATCCGGGTCTGGGAGAGTGTTCGCCACCGTATTGGGTTGCAAGACCGTCAGGCGATCGCCCGAGAGTAATTCCACCAGATATTGCACGTGGGTGCCCAGATACATGACATTTTTCAGACGACCTTCAAAGCAATTGACCTCCACCTCCGGGGGATAGAGACTGAGGTTAATCTTTTCCGGACGGATGCTGACCGTGAGCTGGGTGGCATTTTCATTCCAAGAATCAGGCGGTTGCACGGCAATTTTCAGTCCGCTGCCCGTGCGAATCAACACGCCAGCGCGATCGCCATTTTCCAACCGACCGGGCAACAAATTAGTTTCCCCAATAAAATCAGCCACAAAAGCACTGCGAGGATGCTCGTAGATTTCCGTAGGCCTGCCGACTTGCTCGATTCTGCCATCATGCATCACCGCGATGCGATCCGACAGAGAGAGCGCCTCCTCCTGATCGTGAGTCACCATCACAAACGTCAAGCTCAAATCCCGGTGCAGGTTTGACAATTCCACCTGCATTTGCTTACGCAGCTTCAAATCCAAAGCGCCTAAAGGTTCATCCAGCAAAACCACCGTGGGGCGATTTACCAGCGCCCTAGCCAACGCCACCCGTTGCTGCTGACCCCCCGAGAGTTGGGAAGGAAAGCGATTGGCGTAAGACTCCATTTTGACCAAATTAAGCGCTTCTTTCACCCGTTCTTCCACTTGAGCTTTGTTGTAGCCTTTAATCCGCAACCCGAAAGCAATATTTTGGGCGATCGACATGTGGTTGAACAGGGCATAGCTTTGGAATACCGTATTCACCGGGCGCTGATAAGCGGGGACTTGGTTCATCGACTTCCCGCGAATCAGCACTTCTCCCGCCGAGGGAGTTTCAAAACCCCCGATCAATCGCAGCATGGTGGTTTTACCGCAACCGGAAGGCCCGAGGATGCTAAAAAATTCCCCACGACGAACTTGCAGGTCTACCGCTCGGACAGCCGTTTCGCCGTCAAAGACCTTAAAGACCTTGCGAAGTTCCACATCGAAGAGTGCATCGGTTCCAGTGGCGTCAGGAAGGTGAGTTGTAGCAGTTTGAAACATGATGGCAATGGCGGTGATGCCCCTCAATAGAGTGTGCAAGTGGTGGAGTCAGTTCAGCCGATCCGATCTGACTTGGGTTTATTCTATCCACCGAATTCGGAGAATGGTAATCTTAATGTTTCTTTCTCGCGCAGTTTTTACCGGAACTTGAGCCATGAGAGTTCTGAAATCCCCGGAATTGCTGCATCAGCGAAGGAGTGACCATCCACGAATCTGCCAGCAGCACGGTGCCATTGCACCTCGCGAGATCGGGGATGAGGCGATCGCCACTTTTGCTCCTAGGTGACGTACTCCCGACGCCGACCGCTTAGGCGGTACGGCGCGGGCTTCTGCGCCCAGACCTTTGAGATCTGGGTT
>NZ_JAYFEQ010000710.1:0-468 GCF_055795085.1 Phormidium sp. CCY1219
ATTACCCCAACCGTTCGCTTCTGACTCAATCCTTTCCTCGCTGGCTTGCGGATGGTTTCCTACTCAGGATATCGACCTAATTCCCTGAGAGCGACAACGAGGGTTACTTCGTTCCGAATGCCGATTGTTTGTGCCTTTAGGACGCCCCTATACGCCGGGTTTCTTTGAGTGTGTGGAAGGTCGAGTAGAAATTCGCCTTCCCTTTATCCTTCACCTTTTGGTTCCAGCGTATCAGTCTAATTTTCGCTGGTTAAGGGTAACGACGCTTAATACGTGGCTTCGTTTTCCTATCCATAGACACTTTGCTCGATGGAGTGCCTGTTTAGACCCAGGCTTAACCACCTTTCCTCCCCGCTTCACGGATTGATGACCAGTCGCTACCGTGGGGGAAGTGCTTTCACATGACACACTTCATGGGGTGGGCTTTCACCACCATCGACATTCAGTTGTCAAGGTTCTTCCCAGTTT
>NZ_JAYFEQ010000711.1:0-288 GCF_055795085.1 Phormidium sp. CCY1219
ATCAAACCCAGCAAGCAAGCCATTAAAACCCACTACAAGAAACTTAAAGAGATAGTAGACTCCCACAGAGCAGTACCGCAAGAGGGGTTAATAAAACACCTCAACCCGGTTATCAGAGGATGGAGCAACTACTACTCAACAGTAGTGTCCAAGGAAGTCTTCTCTCAAATGGATAGTTTACTATACTGGAAATTAACCAAATGGGGAAAACGAAGACACTCCAACAAAAATGGAAAGTGGGTAGCCAAGAAATACTGGCAAACAATAGGGAATCGGCAATGGGTATTT
>NZ_JAYFEQ010000712.1:0-15804 GCF_055795085.1 Phormidium sp. CCY1219
TTTAGGCTGGTCAGGTGGTTAGAAGTACAAGCCCCTGGCTTTAGACATGGGGTTGGTTTCTACGGAGTCCCTGACATGATTAGGGGTGGGAAATCGAAACCTTGGGGTTCTATGACACTATGACCACTAGCTAGCCCATTGCTTTCCGAGAGTGAAGCCTCGGCGCGCTCGGCTATAACCCCCTTGATAACATACAGATAGCCCCTGTAGGAGATTACCCATTGGTGGGGAGTGCCTTTGCGATCGCGCGGATTAAACCCATTCCGATTCTGACTCGGCGACGCGAACTTCCACCGGGAACTCCATTGATGGGCGATCGCCGGATTGCAAGGGTTTTTTGACCGCGTTAGAGGCAGCCTGCTGTTCGCTGCTGGCTCTGGGATTAGCGCACAAGCCGAGTTTTTCCCCCAGGGTAGCCCAGGTTAGGGAAGAGAGTTGTTCTCGCCGATTGATGAGGTAGATGCTGACCAGAGTCAGGAAAACGCCGATCCACTGCAATGGAGACAGGGTTTCCGACAATAAGAGGTTGCCAAAGAGCAAAGCAAAGACGGGGGTCAGAAACGTCAGGGCGCTGAGGCTGGTGAGGTTGCCCCGCGAGGCGAAGTAGAAGAATAGACCATAAGCGACGGCTGAGCCAAACACGGTGGAATATGCCAAAGCCATCGAGCCAGTTAGATCTAGATTAACCCATTGCTCAGATTCAGCGATCGCCGAGAGCATCCATAACGGCAATCCGCCGAGAATCATGTGCCAGCCGGTGGCGACCACCGGATCGGCGTGACGAGAGACAAAGCGCACCATTACCGTGCCTCCCGCCATCGACAGCGCCGCCAACAGCATCAACCATTCGCCATTTTGGAAGAGGGTGGCGAAGTTGGGAGAAATCGCCGAAATTTGGCCGTGGAGGAGGGAAAGAATCCAGGCATCGGGCAAACCGATGAGACTGATGCCGAGAATACCGAGGGTCAAACCGATTGCGCCCCACTTGCCAATGATTTCGCCAAAGAGCCACGCACTGAGCAAAGCGACAGCGAGGGGTTGCGAGTCGATCATGACCGACCCCAAGCCGGCATCGGTGCGGACTAAGCCTTCAGATAAGAAGCCTTGAAACATCACGCCATCGACTAAGGCAAACAAGGCGATCCACAGCCATGCCTTGGGGGTGCGCGGTTGAGGGCGTCCTTGCATGGCGGCGAAAGCCAGGAGCAATACCCCTGCCGGCACCAAACGCACCCCAGCCATAAATAGAGCGGTGGTGTTAGGGATCGCGGCTTTCATGGCGACCATTGCGGTGCCCCAGAAGAAAAAAGGGGCGATGGTCAACCAGGGGAAAAATGGGTTTTGAGAATCTGTTGATTTTAATTGCATTAGCTTTTGCGAAGTTTTGAGCGATTGTCGCCCCTAGGGTTGCAGTGCTTCGTGCTGGGGGAGGGGCGTTGATGATTAAGATTTATTGCTTAATTGTACTAAATTATGTATTTTTGTTAAGAGGCAGACGCCAACCGAGCGGGAGGGAGGCGTCAGAGGGTGGCTGGGGTTTTCTGCAGGTGGGGACAGTCCGCAGGAAACGGGAAACGGATGATGGCGCGGGAAACCGAACCGTTGCGATCGCCCAAGTGGGTCAGAATCGAAGACAATGGAAAGGGGTGAGGGATCGATTCTGACCGCCAAGCACAACGATGACCGAAGTGGGAGACATGCGCCGGGGGCAACAAGCCCCTGGGACGATCGCCAACGCCGCCTGCTGTGGGAGGTGGCCCCACCCCGGTTGACCGCCAGCTCCTCGCCGCAACCTAACTCATTGACTAACAGATTGCCTAACTGCCCATGATTTGGCCTTTTAAGAAGTTTCGCAAGAAAATTGCGCGGATTGAAATTAACGGCTTGATTGCCGGAAGCACGCGCAAAAAGATACTCGACGCTTTAAAAACCGTAGAAGAGCGAAAATTTCCCGCCTTATTGTTACGGATTGACAGTCCTGGCGGTACGGTGGGAGATTCCCAAGAAATCTATAGCGCCTTGAAACGGTTGAGCGAAAAAATCAACATCGTCGCCAGTTTCGGGAATATTTCCGCCTCTGGGGGAGTGTACGTCGGCATGGGTGCCCCGCATATCGTTGCCAACCCCGGAACCATTACGGGCAGCATCGGCGTGATTCTGCGCGGGAATAACTTAGAACGACTCCTGGACAAAATTGGCGTTTCGTTCAAAGTCATCAAGTCTGGCCCATACAAAGATATTTTGGGATTTGACCGAGAACTCAGCGACCCGGAAAAAGACATTTTGCAACAGATGATCGATACCAGTTACATGCAATTTGTCCAAACCGTAGCCGAAGCGCGCAATTTAGAGGTAGACCGGGTACGTTCTTTTGCAGACGGGCGGATTTTTACCGGGCAGCAAGCTTTAGAATTGGGGGTTATCGATCGCTTGGGGACCGAAGAAGAGGCGCGTCGCTGGGCCGCTGAACTGGCAGGTCTTGACCCGGATAAAACCGAGTGTTACACCTTAGAAGAACGCAAACCCCTGTTAAGTCGCTTAGTGGGCGGCACGCAGCTTGCTCCTACAGTGTCCGGGGGTATGAATTGGCTAGAATTTGAGCTATCTCATAGCGGACAGCCCCTGTGGCTTTATCGACCGTAATGAGATACTTGTTATTTGTTATTGGTTGTTGGTTAGTTGCACAGATTTAACAAATAACCAATAACCAAAAACGAACGACAACAATGGAGGATTTTGGCGTGGAGTGGAGAGTTAGGGCGATTCGTGGGGCAACCACGGCGGCGGAAAATTCGGCTTGTGCGATCGCAGAAGCGGTCACGGAACTGTTAGACGAACTCGAACAGCGCAATCAGTTAGATCCAGAGCAGATTATCAGTGCCACCTTTTCCGTGACCCGGGACTTGGATGCTATTTTTCCGGCGGCGATCGCCCGCCAACGTCCCCGCTGGGAAAACGTGCCGTTGTTGGACGTGCAGCACATGCACGTCCAAGGAGATCTAGAGCGCTGCATTCGGTTTTTAATACAGGTCAACCTTCCCGCGAACCATATCCAGATTCATCATCCCTATCTGCGTCATGCGAAAAATCTCAGACCGGATTGGAGTTTCAGCCCCGCCGGGGAGAGATGACCCACCCGTCATGGGAAACCCGGGTCGAACCACCGGGAGGGGCGATCGCTCGCATCCGGAAGCATCGGCTTTACCGGGAGTTTCCAGAAGGCGGGACAGCCCTCTTCCCTGGGCAAGGTTGTCCGATCGCGGCGATCGCGAATCAAACTTCATAGCAGATAGGGGTGGCTGCAATACCCCTATCCCCATGAATAATGCGTGGCTTACAGATTGGCGGCAACAATCTGGAATCAAATGAGCCATTGTTTATCAAACATTTTCCAGTTTCTTATCCGCCTTGTGACCGTGATGGAAGCGAATCCCCAGAACGATGTCATAAAGGAAACTCCAAAAACTCTTGCCTTCCAACAGACCCAAAGACAGGGGAGACCCCTTGGCCTCGAGCAGCGGTTGGGTTTCCCGATAGGCGCGCTGGTAGTAGTACCAAGGGACAGAAGGCCATAGATGGTGAACCAGGTGGTAATTCTGACCCAAAATCAGGATATTGAGAATTGGACTGGGATAGACCCGGGCATTTTTCCAGCGATCGCGATCGGTAAACGGACGGTGGGGCAAATAATCAAAAAACAACCCCAGGGCCAGACCGACCACCAAAGCGGGGGAGAACCAGAAATTGAGAATGTAGCCCAGAAAGCCGTACTGACAGGCCACAAACACTACAGTGGCCACAAACAACCGACTCAAAAACCACTCGATCAACTCGTATTTGCGCCACAGACGTCGTTTAAAGAAAAACACCTCGTGGTAGAAAAAGCGAGCCGCAATCAGCCACAGGGGTCCGCCAGTGGAGACAAAATGGTCCGGATCGTTATCCGGATCGTTGACATTAGCGTGATGCTGCATGTGAACCCGGGTAAACACGGGAAACGCAAACCCCAACATCAGGGCACTGCCGTGACCTAAAATAGCATTCATCAGTTTGTCTCGGTGCGCCACATTATGACAGGCATCGTGAATCACCGTGCCGGACATATGCAGGGCAACCACATTGATAAAAAAGCAGCACCATCCAGGCCACTGCAGACACCAGTAACCTACGGTAGATAGCACCACCAAGGCGAGTGCGGCAAAAAACATCAGTAAGGTCGGATTGAAATCGCCCGGAGGTCCGAGCAATTCTTTGGGCACCGTTTTCGGCGGCATCGCCTCGGGCATTGTCGTCTTTACTCCTTTCAACGAATCCTCGCATAATGTACGATAGGCATTTATCAATATAAAGTTTTGTGAATCCACCAGTCTAATGATGCCGATTGATATAACGACTATTTATCAATTTCCCACTAAATGGTAAAGTAGCTGCAACCCTACCTTGGGAAAACGCAGTCAACGGCTATGCCTGCGTCACATCGGCGATCGCTCGTCAAAAATTACCACCCTCCTTGGGCTAGTAATTCTACCACCCTCATTTTCCGTTCATGCAATTGCAAAAATTTCTGCGTCGGACAAAGATTGTCGCTACGATTGGCCCCGCTACCAGTAAGCCAGAGATTCTGCGCGAGTTGATAGAAGCGGGTGCGACGACGCTGCGACTGAATTTTTCTCACGGCACCCACGAAGACCATCAGCGCAACATTCGCCTGATCCGCCAAACCTCGTTTGAACTCAATCAGCCCGTGGGGATTTTACAAGACCTGCAAGGGCCGAAAATTCGTCTGGGACGGTTCGAACAGGGGTCGATTTACCTAGAAAAAGGCGATCGCTTCATTTTGACCAGTCGTCAAGTCCCTGGCGATCGCCATATGTCGAGCGTCACTTACGAACCTCTGGCCGATGAAGTTCCCGAAGGAGCCACTATCCTCCTGGACGATGGCCGGGTGGAAATGCGCGTGGAAAAAATCGATCGCGCGGCGAAAGAACTCCACTGCGTCACCATCATCGGCGGTACCCTCTCCAACAGCAAGGGGGTCAACTTCCCCGGGGTTTATCTCTCGGTGACAGCCCTCACGGAAAAAGACCGGGAAGATTTACTCTTCGGTCTGGACCAAGGGGTAGACTGGGTGGCTCTCAGTTTCGTTCGCAACCCCCAAGATATCCTGGAAATCAAAGAACTCATTTCCTCTACCGGCAAGCACGTGCCGGTGATTGCCAAAATCGAAAAACACGAAGCGGTGGAGCAAATGGAGGCGATTTTGCCGTTATGCGATGGCATTATGGTCGCCCGAGGAGACCTGGGGGTGGAAATTCCCGCTGAAGAAGTTCCGATCGTCCAAAAAGATCTGATTGTCACCTGCAACCGTCTGGGAATTCCGGTGATTACCGCTACCCAAATGCTTGACAGCATGGTGAATAGCCCCCGGGCAACTCGGGCGGAAATTTCTGATGTGGCTAATGCTATTCTCGATGGCACCGATGCGGTGATGCTCTCCAATGAAACCGCTGTGGGCAAGTTCCCGGTGGAAGCGGTGGGTACGATGGCTCGCATTGCCTGTCGCATCGAACACGACCAAGCGATCGGTCAAGGGTTGGTTCGCGATCGCAATCGTTCCATTCCCAATGCCATCTCTCAAGCAGTGGTTAACATTGCCTCACAGCTCGACTCTGCCGCAATTATGACCCTGACTAAAAGCGGGGCCACCGCACGCAATGTCTCTAAATTCCGCCCCCAAACTCCGATTCTGGCGATTACTCCTCATGTGGATGTGGCGCGACAGCTTCAACTGGTCTGGGGCGTAAAACCTCTGTTGGTGTTGGATTTGCCCTCTACCGGTCAAACCTTCCAAGCGGCTATTAATGTGGCCCTGGAAAAGGAATTGCTCTCGGAAGGCGATTTGGTGGTAATGACCGCCGGGACTCTCCAAGGGGTTTCTGGCTCTACGGATTTGATTAAAGTTGAAGTGGTCACCGCCGTACTCGGTAAAGGCATCGGCCTCGGTCAAGGATCGGTGAGCGGTCGCGCCCGCGTTGCACAATCGGCGATGGAAATTGGCAACTTCAGTCCCGGGGAAATCCTGGTGGCCCCCCGTACCAGCGCCGATTTTGTGGATGCCATCCGCAAAGCCTCGGGGGTGATTACTGAGGAGGATAGCCTCACCTCTCATGCGGCTGTGATCGGCCTGCGCTTGGGGGTTCCGGTGATTGTCGGTGTCGAAAATGCTACCCGCCTGATTCGCGAAGGGGCAATTCTGACGATGGATATGGAACGCGGTTTGGTTTACTCGGGCGCTATCTCTCCCACGGATACCCTGCTAACTCCTTAACCGACCCCGGGAGAATGAAGAATTTAGAATTCATAACTCACAAGTTAACTATTCTCAATTTCCTCAATTCTCCCCCCCCTGCCCCTTCAGATGTACTGCCAAGGTACTGAATTTTTATTACGAAGAAATCGCTCATTCTTCCATAAAATAGGAGTTTTCGGGAGTGGAACTGGGCAAATCACCTGCAATCGCACTTAAAAAATTAATCTAATTGGCCGAATTGGTCTTAAAATATCAACTAACATCAACCCCGATTGAGCGTGGAACAAGCGCTATATCAACCAACACCCACTCACCAGATGACATAACTAGACAGCAATGCCGAAAGAGCACTTTAATCTGAATCTATCAAAGAGCCTGATTAACGCACTCAATGCCAAAGCGAAAGCAGATGGCCTAACTAAGGATGAAATGATTATCAACGCGATCGCTGAGTACGTTGACTATACCCCACTCGCCCCCAATGCGGCTTTGGAAAAGCGCTTGGTCACGATCGAAACCCGGATTGCGAGGTTGGAGGCATCAATGGGGGAATTAGTCGCCTGACTGGCGTCCCCACCAGTCAGGCGCTTCCTCCTCTCAACCAACTTCAACTGGCTAGACGCTTCGGGATTAACCCCTCTAGCGTCTCGCGTCAGAAAAGTAAGCCGAATTTCTCGATCTGGAGTCAGGAAAAAGACCCGGATGGCATTAGTTGGATTTATAAAAAGGGGAAATTTCACCCGCAACAGTAAAAGCTCTCTAGCTTACCATACTGAAGTAAATTTGTCAAGCTTGGGAGCAGGCGATCGCTCCTCGGCGGGTTCGCTCATCACCGGCAACTCAATATGGGATGGGTAAACTCGGTTGCGTTGCACCGCAATCTCTGGGGTACCCTCCGCAGGATATCGCGCAAAGGTGTCGGCATCATGGCCGGCGATCGCCACTCGCAGTCGATGTCCTTTCTCGATCGCCACTGAGGTGGGAAATAAATCAAACCTCAGTTCCATCACCTCTCCCTCCTCTTGACTCATCCCATCTTGTCCCTGAAACGAATGATAGGGGCCAAATATCCAATAGGGTGGCTCCTCATTCGAGACCTTGCGGTGCATCGCTCTCAACTGCCCCTCGGTGAGATAAAACACCTCGCCATAGGGGTTCACATCTTCTAAATACAGGTAAAACGCCCCATCGGTGGCCGTGGAACTGACGTAAAGCGTCACCACCGGATGCCCGGTAATTTCCATGTCTTTCGTTAGGGGCGCACTGGTGTAGGTGAGGAGTTTGCGATCCGCTGCGGCGCGATCGCCGTAAATCACATCCTTACCCCCCGCTTGGGTATGCCACCGATTATTCGTCCCCGTGGTGGCCTCGAAATTCACCCGGTAATTATCTGCCGCCTTCTGTTCAGTGGGTTTGTCCAATCTTAACTGGTTATCTGCCCCAAAATACCAGCGCTGCTTCACAATTCCCTCTGGCGGCCAAACTTTGGTGGTTTTCCACTTCTCCTCCCCCATCGTGTAATACTCGATTTCAGACTCCATCGGCCCAGGATCCGGGTTATCTTTCAAATAGCGATCGAAAAACGCTACCATCCCATCGATTTGTTCCGACAGGGGCGGATCCTCGGACATGTCCACCGGTTGATAGGGACTCGCATCCCGATTCCCCCCGTGGTTCCACGGCCCGATCGCTACTTTTTGCGGATTGCTCAAGGTCAAAAACCGACTCAGGGCACCATTGGCAGTGCCGGCATCCATCCAACTCGCCGCCGTCAACATCGGCACCTGCGATCGCTCGATCGCTTCTTTAAACGCATAGGGACTGAAATCCGCGATCGTCGCCCCACTCTCCCCAAATTCATCGTCCCGATAGGTAATTTGCTGCGCCGCTTCATACATATCCTCATTCTCCCGATGCTCTCGAATCGCCGCATTTAGCAATTTCGCCTCCGTGTCCCCATCCACCGGTTTGACCCCGGTAATTATCGCTTTCAATCCTTCACAAGTCTCCCCTTTGAACTCCTCCATCAAACACACAAAATCTTGGTCATTGGCATCGAGCATTTTGCTGTTTTCACTCCACTGCCGCACGAACCATTCGTTAAAAATACCCCCCGGAAATACCAGTTGCGTGTAAGGGTCAAAATCATTAAACCTCGGCGCGATCGCTTTCACTGCCGGATGATTCAATATCCCTAAAAACTCCGTAGCATTTCCCCCATACGAAATTCCATAACTTCCCACCTTCCCATTCGACCACGGTTGCTCGATAATCCAATCCACAATCTCTCCATAATCTTGGATTTCTTCCGCAGACCACGGATGCGGTTGCGTCCCAAATGACGCACCGCTACCGCGCACATCCACCAGAACCAACCCATACCCCTCCTGATTGGCAATCGTCGCTTCTTGATAATTCGGATCGAACTGCAGCGGCGACCCCATAAATCCAATCGAACGCCAATACCGATCCAACCGCATTAATGCCGGAATTTTCTCCCCCTCACCCAGATTCTCCGGCAACCATACATCGATCGCAATTTTCACCCCATCTCGCATGGTCACATAAAGCGCCTGGTTTCTCGGATAAACCCCGGATGCCTCTTCTCCTACTGCCATCCCCTGGGAGAAAAATGGCAAATTTACCACCGCTTCTCTGGCGGTGGAACTCCCAACAAATAATGTCAGTACCAGCGTTAAACTAAATAACCCTGTCAATAAAATCCACCGAATTCTATACCGTGGGGTTCGATGTTTCCCGGTTGATTTCTCTTGGCACTTGCTACCCATACTTTTATCCGATTTAAACCTTAACAACCTGAAAAAATTTAAGCCACCTATCCGATTCAACCTTGAATCCCCCATCTCAGGACACCTACCCCATCAGCATCCCATCGGCTCGTTTCTCGATTTTAGCAACGAAAAATGACTTAATTTTCCCAACATACAGTCATTTACAATCTCTGGCGCGCTCTACCATAGGTCAGTAACCAGGTAATTTCATCTCTCTACAAAACCCGCTATATTTTTATAATTTTACTCGTCTTTTATCGTTAAATCCACCTACTTTTACTGTCAAAAAATAAACTTTGACTGCCAACTAAAAATCGAAAAAATCTGCATAATTAATGAAAATGAGCCGTTTTTTTCTGCACTCCAATTTGATTTAAAATGATGCCGAGGATAATAATGCTGCCGCCAATGTATTGAGGCAATGTAGGCACTTCGCCTAAAATCAAATAGGCGGCTAATATGCCGGCGATCGGGCTAAAAGAACTCGCCAGAGACACATCCGATGCCCCAGTTTTTTTTAACCCTTGAAACCAACAGAGTTGACCGCCCACCACAATGAGCGCGCCATACAAAATCATCCACTGCCACACAAAGGGGGCAAAAACATCCATAAAATGACTCGGACCAAACAGTTTAAACACAATGACGAAAAATACCACCAGTCCGGTTCCGGTGCGAAAAATAGTAAAAATTGCTAGGGAAATTTGCCGCAGCTTCACTTTACTGATAACCGTGGATACGGCTAACGAAATCGCTCCCCCGGCGGCCATCAATTCTCCTTTTCCCAGATTAAAGCCCATTCCCATTTCTAGCATTTTTTCTCCCGGTTCGGGAATCAGGAGGGTCAAAATTACCCCAATAAATGAAAAAACTGCCCCCGCCACCACCCAGGGATTGACTCGTTCTCGCAATATCAACACGGACAAGGCTAAAATTAAAGGCGGCTCGATGCGTCCGATTAATATCACGTTATTAACCATTGTCAAGTCCAGGGCCATAAAGGTTAAAGCGGGCGCTAACGCACCGGAAAGCAACGCAACGCCCGACAAACCCACCCAATCACTCCAGGACAATTGTCGCAGGGTTTGCGGCGTCCATTGTTTCCCGTAGATTAAGATTAAAACTAAAACGGCGCAGAGATTGCCGGCGAATAAAACGTTGCAAAAGGAAATGGGATTTCTGCCGTCAATTAAATGGTTTGCGCCCAATTCGGTTAACTTTCGCAACACGGAATTTGCCGTAGCAAAAATTACGATCGCGAGCAGTAAATAAGTGCGTCCCGGGATTTTGCAGAATAAATTCGATATTTGTGCAGCAATTGGTAGCATATTGCTCCAGGGTATAGTGTAGGAGGTTGATAGTTTGGGGTTTCCCTCTCTGGAGGGGGAACGATCTAGATTTGGGTGCAGACGATCGCCATAAAATTTGCCTGAACCTCAATAATAGCCTCGGCGATCGCATTCCATTCATGTTATTTTTTTTGCAAATGCCTTGAGAGAAAATTACCCATTGCATGAACCTTGATTGAATCGTCTGGTTCCGGACTCGTGACGCTTCTAGTTTAGAATAGACCAATCTATCTGCAAACAGAGACTATGTTCGACAATAACAAGCAAATTTTGGGCTGGGTGATGTATGACTGGGCCAACTCTGCTTATGTCACCACCGTGGTGGTTGCCCTTTTACCCCCCTATTTTGCCGCTGCGATCGCCCCAGAGGGCATTACTATCGGTTCGCAAACATTCACCCCCACTTCTATCTGGGGATTCATGGTCAGCTTTTCGGCATTTTTTGTCTTTATTTGCGCCCCAGTTTTGGGGGCAATTTCTGACTTTTCTGCTGCCAAGAAAAAGTTTATGATGGCTTGCTGCTACGGCGGCAGTTTGGCCACAGTTTTACTGTTTTTTTCTCGCTCTGGCGATATCCTCTGGACGATGGTTTTGTTTATTATCGCCCAGATTGGTTTTGTGGCAGCTAATATTTTTTACGATGCTTTTTTGCCGCAAATTACTTCTGAGGATAAAATCGACTGGGTGTCGGGTCAAGGCTTTGCTTTTGGCTATGTAGGCGGCGGACTTCAGCTTGCTTTATCCCTCGGTTTAGTCGCGGGACATGAATGGGTGGGGATTTCTACAGAACAAGCCGTCCGAATCGCGATCGCAATGGCCGGTTTGTGGTGGGGTGGATTTTCTCTGATTACCTTTGCCTATTTAAAAGAAGAACCGCCCCTGGAATCTTTACCGGAAGAATATCGTCATTTACCCCCCTGGCTAGCCTATACCAAAGTCGGCATTACTCGCACGGTAGTGACCCTAAGAAAAGTGGGACGCTTTCAGCATTTATTGCGATTTTTAATTGCCTATTTGCTCTACAACAATGGCATCCAAACCGTGGTGGCAATGGCCACCATTTATGGCAAGGAAGAAATTAATCTTTCTAACACGCAATTGATGTTAACCCTGCTATTCATTCAATTTGTCAGCGTTTTTGGGGCGATAGGGTTTGGCAAACTGGCGGAAAAAGTGACGGCGAAAAAAGCTTTAATGATTAGTTTGCTTGGTTGGTCAGTTGTGGTGATTTATGCCTACTTTTTGACTACGGCGATCGAATATTTTATTATGGGTGCTGTGGTCGGTATCGTGCAGGGCGGTTCCCAAGCACTCAGTCGTTCTTTCTATGGCGCAATGATTCCCATCCACGCTTCCGCAGAATTTTATGGCTTTTATTCGGTATTCAATAAAGGTTCGTCCATTCTCGGGCCGCTGTCCTTTTCTCTGATTGGATTGTTTACGGGAAGCAACCGGGTGGCAATTCTTTCGGTTATCGTGTTTTTTGTCACGGGATTGGTGTTGCTTTATTTGGTGGATGTGGAGAAAGCGAAAGAAGCCAAAAATTCGCCGATGTTTGGCGGTGGGGGGTAGATTCGTGAAGGGGGAATTTCTCTGGCATCTAGAGGAATCCCTCTCAACAGAATGACTCCGCTTAGTTGGACTTTTTTTGCCCAGGCGCGATTGCAATTACCCGCTTTGTTGGTTTTTTGATGGCCACCACACATGCTGTTGTCAATCTCCATGACAATTGGATGAGAAATTTTCCCCAAAAACATCAAAGCCGGTGAACGAATGTCGTTACCGGCAGGGAGCATTTTTTTGGGGTTCAAACTTTAGATGCGCCAAGGGTGGAGAATCTAAAATTTTTCCTTTGCAATTGATTAGGTTTGGTCGCTATTTTCCGGAGAATTACCGGGAGAAGAATCGTAAAGGGCGTCTAAGCGTTCTCGCGCATCATCCACCGTCATGGATTTCATTACCATCAGGGGTTCGTTGACAATTTTGCCCGAAGCATCGAGCAATTCGGGGTGGGGAGTGCGGCGATTGTACTGCGCCAGGGGAGAATTGGGCGCGCCTTGATTCCATCTTGCGGGGGGATAGTTTCTCGACTCGCTACTGAGGGTGACTAAAGAACGAATCAAATTTCCCACCGCCAAAAATGCGAGGACGGTAAAAGCTAAAATGTAAAGCAGGTGCAACATAACGAGAACCTCCGGGGCAGTTAGCCAAATGTGTAATTTGATTTGATTTAAACAAAATTTTTTGTTAAATTGTCAAGACAATGCGCCGATCGCGCCTTGACTTGCAATTTAATTTAATATTTGGGGTCGCTTTTTTCAACTGTGACCCCTGCCGATCGCTAGACTGAATTCTCCCTGCGAAACCGCATCGATACTTGCCAGCATTCGGTCAGCAGCTTGTGCCAAGGCATCAATACTTCCATTTCTACCCCCGCTTGACCATCGGTGACTTTCAGTAGCATCTGGGCCGTGCTGACTTCTTGCTGGGCGGTTTGCAACCGGGACACCAAGTCCGCTTGCCCGTCCCGTCCTAAAAAGGAGATGTCCTCATTTTCCAGCAATGTCAGCGATCGGGCAAACCAATACTGGAAATCTTCTAAAAGTGGCTCCAGCACGGTCTTCAGCAAGTTTGGGTCTGGGAGATTTGGATTTAGCATACTTGAAAATTCGGTAACAAAGCTAGGCTAATTTTAACTTACTTTACAAATCGTAACATTTTGCGGCATTTTTTTCAAGCTTTTGCCCCGAGAAAAGGCAGCGTAGCAACAAAAACCTGGGGAAAGTCCATCACAGACAGCAAGCGCCATCAGGAGGCGATCGCCACATCCGCCCCCACTTCTAGCCGGTCAATTCCATCCCAATTCAACCCCATGACCCTTGACATTTACCCAAAAATATGGTAATAATCTCGTTTTACAGAATCGGTCTGGGAACCCATAGAGGAGGCGCAACCTCCGACTCCAGAAACAGCAACAACCGCTTTGCGCGCCAGCAACGCCAGCAAAACCCTGCCAAGTGGGCAATTAAGAATTAAGAATAAAGAATCGAGAACAAATAATTGATGGAGCATTGCTCAAATACCGCGATCGCCAATTTCCCCAAACCCAAGCGCGATCGCTTTTCAAACCTTTTCTGTAAAATAAGTCCCCAAAAAAGCAAACGAACCTTTAAAATAAAAAGAACAACAAACAAGAACCAACCATTAAAAGAAACAGCCGATGCCTAACTCTTCTCCTGCGTCCGAAGTACAAGCAGACAAAATCCATTTACCGCGTACCAGCGAATCGGAAAAACTGAAAAAGATTCGCCACACCGCCTCCCACGTAATGGCGATGGCGGTGCAAAAGCTTTTCCCCAAAGCCCAAGTCACCATCGGGCCTTGGATTGACTATGGCTTCTATTACGACTTTGACCTTCCCGATCCCTTCACGGAAAAGGATCTCAAAGCCATCAAAAAAGAGATGATTAAAATCATCAATCGCAAACTGCCCGTGATTCGCGAACAAGTCAGTCGCGAAGAAGCCGAAAAACGAATAAAAGAAATCCAAGAACCCTACAAACTCGAAATCCTAGCCGATATCAAAGAGGATCCGATTACCATCTACCATCTCGGCGAAGAATGGTGGGATTTATGTGCCGGTCCGCACTTAGAAAGCACTGCCGAACTGCACCCGAAGGCGATCGACCTCGAAAGCGTCGCCGGCGCTTACTGGCGCGGAGATTCCGCCAAACAACAGCTACAGCGCATTTACGGGACCGCTTGGGAAACCCCAGAGCAACTGCAAGAATATAAGCGCCGCAAAGAAGAAGCCCTCAAACGCGATCACCGCAAACTGGGGAAAGAATTGGGATTGTTTGTCTTTTCCGACCCCGTAGGACCGGGATTGCCCTTGTGGACGCCGAAAGGGACGGTGTTGCGGAGTCTGCTGGAAGATTTCCTCAAACAAGAACAAGTCAAGCGCGGGTATCTCGGTGTCGTCACCCCTCATATTGCCAGAATCGACCTGTTTAAAACCTCGGGACACTGGCAAAAATATCAAGAAGATATGTTCCCGATGATGGCAGAAGATCCCGACGCCGCTGCAGACGAACGGGGATTTGTCCTCAAACCGATGAACTGCCCGTTTCATATCCAAATTTATAAAAGCGAGTTGCGCTCTTACCGCGATTTACCCCTGCGAATGGCAGAATTCGGTACCGTCTACCGCTACGAACAATCTGGCGAACTCGGCGGTTTAACCCGGGTGCGCGGGTTTACCGTGGATGACTCTCACCTGTTTGTTACCCCGGACCAACTCGAGGCCGAATTCCTGAATGTGGTGGATTTAATCCTGTCGGTCTTTCAGAGTTTGCAACTGAAAAATTTCCAAGCTAGGTTGAGTTTCCGCGATCCGGAATCGGATAAATATATCGGGTCGGACGAGGCATGGAATAAGGCCGAAAATGCCATCCGTCACGCGGTGGAACAGTTGGGAATGGAGTCATTTGAAGCCCCGGGAGAAGCGGCATTTTATGGCCCGAAACTCGACTTTATTTTCCGGGATGCACTCGATCGCGAATGGCAGTTGGGAACAGTTCAGGTGGACTACAATTTGCCAGAACGGTTTGAATTAGAATATGTGGCCGAAGATGGTACCCGCAAACGTCCGGTGATGATTCACCGCGCGCCATTTGGTTCCCTGGAACGCTTGATCGGGATTTTGATTGAAGAATATGCCGGGGATTTCCCCTTCTGGTTAGCGCCAATTCAAGCGCGATTGCTGCCGGTTAGCGATGAGTTTTTGCCCTTTGCTAAAGAGGTGGCCAATCAAATGCGGGGGGCGGGAATTCGCGCCGAAGCGGATACCAGTGGGGAACGTCTGGGCAAGTTAATTCGCACGGCGGAAAAACAAAAAATTCCCGTGATGGCGGTTGTTGGTGCTAAAGAAGCAGAGTCGCAAACTCTCAGCATTCGCACCCGCGCGGGCGGTGAATTGGGAGCGATGCCCGTCACCGAAGCGGTGGAAAAAATGGCAAAAGCAAACCGCGATCGCGTTAATTTCTAATCGGGCGATCGCTCATACCCTGGTGACTAGAAGTAGAGTAGGGTGGGTTGGCTCTCCACAGCTAAAGAGTTATGTGGAAACCTTTAGGCAATGCCTACCCTACATATCGTTTTTTCAATGAGGAATTTACCCCATGCCTTCACCCTTTCCGGGAATGAATCCCTATTTAGAACAGCCGGATTTTTGGCCGGAAGTTCATCACTTGCTAATTAGCTTACTTCTAGAATCGTTAGTGCCTCAACTGCGCCCCAAATATCGGGTGGCGATTGAAAAGCGGGTGTATGAAATGGCGGGAAATGATAGCTT
>NZ_JAYFEQ010000713.1:0-557 GCF_055795085.1 Phormidium sp. CCY1219
TGTCTATGAAGAAGTTGGAGGTTTTTGTATTCATCCTTTCCACCTAAGGTTTCTGGGATGATGTGGTCTACTTCCATGATGTCTTCTTCTTTGAAATAATGTCCGCAGTGGATGCACTTCCCTTTTTGTTTCTTCAAG
Source organism: Phormidium sp. CCY1219 (assembly GCF_055795085.1). Taxonomy (NCBI): domain Bacteria; kingdom Bacillati; phylum Cyanobacteriota; class Cyanophyceae; order Oscillatoriales; family Oscillatoriaceae; genus Phormidium; species Phormidium sp. CCY1219. Next base: position 139 of record NZ_JAYFEQ010000713.1, read on the forward strand.
AGTTTTGATACCCTCTTTGGAACACCGGGTTGTTTTCCCATTCTTGTACTCCAGTATTTGAGATTGCCGTCGTATGGGCTGGCATTACCTTTCACTTTAACGTGTCTGACAATTGGAGTCTCGGAGTGGTATTGCAATTTGATTGGATTTGTTTCCACTCGCGTTGCGAATACCCAGTGTTGATTCCCTATTGTTTGCCAGTATCTCTTGGCTACCCATTTTTTACTTTTGTTGGAATGCCTTCGGTTTCCCCATTTGGTTAACTTCCAATATAACAAGTTATCCATTTGAGAAAAGATTTCCTTAGACACTACTGTTGAGTAGTAGTTGCTCCACCCTCTGATGACCGGGTTGAGGTGTCTTATTAACCCCTCTTGCGGTGCTGCGCTGTGGGAGTCTACTATCTCTTTCAGTTTCTT
>NZ_JAYFEQ010000714.1:0-28992 GCF_055795085.1 Phormidium sp. CCY1219
GGAGGGGCATCGAACCCCTCCATTTCCCCTGGCTCTCATCCCGACGCTCACCAAGCACGGGTAGAGCGCGGGGCTTCTCGCCGAGAAGCTAAAAAACCCCTGGGTAGCGGCAAAGGAGCGGTAAAAAACCGGATCTCAGATTCGGCAGGATACTCTCGAGATTCTCAACGCTTAACGGAAGAGACGGTTATGGAAATTCACTGCACTCGTCCCAGTTGTCCGCGTCCGCAAAACGAATTTGCCGATCTCGATGACCCTGCCGAGCTCAAGACAGCGCAGCAGAAATTTTGTACCGCTTGTGGAATGCCGCTGATTTTGGATGGGCGATATATGCCGCAACGGTTGTTAGGGCAAGGGGGATTTGGGGCGGCATTTCTGGCGTGCGATCGCCGCACTCCGACAATGCGACAGTGTGTGGTCAAACAGTTTCAGCCCAGGGGGGACTTGAATGCCCAACAAATGGCGATCGCGCAAAAATTATTCGATCGCGAGGCAGAAGTGCTCGACGACTTGGGCAACCGCCATCCGCAAATTCCTGACTTGCTTGCCTTCTTCCCCCTAGAAGTGCCCAGTCTGACACCAGGCAAGCAAGAACAGTTTTTCTATCTCGTGCAAGAATTCATCGACGGCGAAAACTTAGAAGAACAACTGCAATCCAAAGGCAAATTCTCGGAAACCGAAGTGGTAGAGGTGCTGCAACAAATCCTCAAAATCCTCCAATTCGTCCACCAGAATCAGGTCATCCACCGGGATATCAAGCCCTCCAACATCATGCGATCGCGCCACAGCGATCGCCTCTACCTGCTCGATTTTGGTGCCGTCAAGCAAGTAACCCAGGCATCCCTCGCCCCCGGCACAAATCGCTCCACCGGCATTTATTCAATGGGATTCGCCCCCCCAGAACAAATGGCAGGTCGCACGGTTTTCCCCGCCACGGATTTGTATGCCCTCGCCGTTACCTGCATCATGCTCCTCACCGGCAAAGACCCCCAGACGCTTTTCGATTCCTATACCAATCGCTGGAACTGGAGAAGCGATGCCGAGATCGACGAGAAACTGGCCGATATTTTGGATCGATTACTCCTCCCCACCCCCAGTCAGCGGTTTCAGTCAGCCACCGAAGTGCTAGAGGCCCTGGTGGCCAAACCTTCAGCCCCGCCACCCCCAACCCCCGCGCCACCCATTCCCGCCCCCACGCCATCACCGGCCCCCGCACCTCCCGTGCAACCCTCCACCGCCCATTTCACCACCTTGGAAATTCTCCGGGGCGCTGCGTTTACCGGGTTTGAAGGCGGATTGCTGCTGATTGTGTTGAGCAGCTTGAATTTGTCGGCGTTAATCAGTACCGGGGCGTGGGTGGTGGTGTTGTCGGGATTGATTTTAGCGCAATCGCGGCGCTGGATCGAAAAATACGATTTGCTGATTTTGGCGATCGCGACTTTTGCCATTGTGGTGGCGATTCCCTCGTTGCGAAGTGCGTTTGCATGGCAAGCGATTTTTTTGTTGCCCCTGTTTGCCGGATCCTGCGCGATCGCGGTAAGTGCCCTGTTTCGACTCCTGCAAAAATTCCTCTCCAGAATTTTGTGAAAATTTAACAATGTCCTTCCATCCCCGCACAATCCCCCTGGTGGAGTTGCGATCGGACCGGAAAAACCCCCCGTTTCCCTAACCCCCACCCCAGAGTATTTCTACAATAGAAACAGCAATTCCATTCAATCAAGCGCGCCCAAACCGCAAAAACCTTTTATCTCCCCTATTTGCTGCCCAAAGTGCCCATGTCACAAAAAAACGAAACCACCGTCCTCGTCTTAGCCGCCCTCATCACCTTAACGTTAGCTGGGGGTTTTTTTTGGTGGCTGACCCAAGGAATGAGAATCGATGGCAAGAGTTCCACCCCCCAAGCCACCCGACAACAAGCCAACACCCGCAACAATTCTACCAGCCAATCCTATGCCGAGAGTTTAGGGCAAGTTTCCGATGTGCCCGCCGGATTGTTTAGCTATGGCGGGAGTACCACTTGGGCACCTATCCGGGCACAAGTAGACCCCCTGATTGAAACCGTTTGGCCGCAATTTCAACTGCGCTACACCCAACATGCTACCAAACCTCCCGGATCGGGTACCGGCATTGCGATGTTACTCGATAACCAATTGGCCTTCGCCCAGTCTTCTCGCTCTTTAAAAGATACAGAATACCAGCAAGCCGAACAACGGGGGTTTAGCCTGCGAGAAATCCCGGTGGCGATCGATGGCATTGCTGTGGCGGTAAATCCCGCCTTGGAAATTTCCGGGTTGACCGTGACTCAATTGCAACAGATTTATACTGGCGAGATTGTGAATTGGAGTGAATTGGGCGGCCCGAACGTTCCGATTATCCCTTATTCTCGCCGACCGGAAGACAGCGGGACGATTGAGTTTTTTGTGGAAAATGTTATGGGGGGAAAGGAATTTGGCAGTAATATCGAGTTTATTCCCACTACCACCCAAGCGTTGCGCCGCGTCAGCCAAAATCTCGGCGGAATTTATTACGCTTCCGCCCCGGAGGTGGTGGATCAATGTAGCATTCGACCCTTGCCCATCGGTCGCCGCCCAAATGAATGGGTGCCCCCCTATCAAGAGCCATTGGTGCCGCCGCAAGACTGTCCCGCCCGCCGCAATCAGCTCAATGGAACCGCGTTTCAAAGTGGCGACTATCCGATTACCCGGCGATTATTTGTGATTGTGAAAGAAAATAATCAAATAGACGAACAGGCGGGAAATGCCTATGCAGAGCTGTTGCTCACCGACCAAGGGCAAGAGTTAATTGAGAAAACCGGGTTTGTCAGAATTCGGTAAGGGTTGCGATCGCGCAGATAATTCAGTGCGCCGAACCAGAGTATAACCCACCACCCCGAGGATTCTCACTCGCTTGGTCTCGCGATCGGCACGCCAATTAAATTATCTTCCCCGGTGGAAATACACCCTGCAGCGCGCAACTTCCCCATGAGGCGCGTCACCGTTACCCGCGTCGAACCGATCGCGCTGCCAATTTGCGCGTGGGTTAACCCCCAAGGAAGACGGTACCCTAACACAATCGGCGGTTCGCTCGTGCTATAATAAGGTTCGCCATGTTCTTCGACTAATAAAGTGAGGAATCCGCCGAGTCGATCGAGGGTGCGTTTTTGACCGAGGGTTGCCAACCACAAGAGTTTGCGCTGGTGCTGATAGCGAAATGCATCTAACACCTCCTGACGAAACGCGGGCCAGGAATCCAAATCTTGCCAATACATCCAAATTGCTGAAGTCTCCTCGGTATGGGCATAGGCTTCGATCGCGAACGGATCGCGAGTCACCACTTCAAACGGCTGACCCGCACTGACAAATCCCAAAAACCCTTGTTCCGGTTTGCGAAGGAAGTTCTCTTCCCCCTCACTACGCCCGGTTGCACCAGGAGATGGCGCAGCAACCGAGCTTGATGAATTTTCCGGGTGAGTCACGATCAGTCGCAGTGCTCCTTGGGCTACGAAATACAACAGACCCGGACGAGTGGGAATTCGTTCGTCTTTGCGAAATGTCCGATAACGGTAATGTTCTTCAGCCCATTCGACGATCCATTGGCGAGTTAAAAATGGCCGAGATGTCTCTGAGGTAGAAGATAAATACATAGGAACAATGGTGTAGGACTAGGCATAGTGCGATCGCAGAAAGTGGCGATGCAAATTCCCCGATTCCAAGAACGTTGTGCTGCATTGCATGGATTTAGTGCAATAACAATCCCAGGATTGACAACAGTGAATTTGGACGCTTCCACCCCACCGAAGTCACGGCAAAAATGGCAAACTCGGGGGAATCCGATCCGGGATTTCTGCCACCGAAGTGTTATTCACCCGCCCGAGAATTTTCTCACCATCGGCTGACCCACCTGCATCGCAAAATCGAGAAGACAGCGCGATCGCAGGCGTAACGTTAATAAAAAGGGATCGAGAGAAATCTGGATTCATTTTGGCTCGTTCCTAGGTTTGAGAGAATTTCAGTAGCCAATCATACTTAGCGCAGAAGAGAGTTTCCGGCTACTTTTTACACCAAAGAGGATTTTTTGAGAAAATAGTGTTGTGTAGGTAAAAGCATTGACAAACAAGAAAATCAAACCGATGAAGAAGGTTGCGCGGGAGGTTTTAGGCGGAGGTTATGGTGGATGGAAAGACCGATCGCCCAATTTTATCTGTAGAATCGATCGAGCCGTTATTTCGAGCGACAAAAAAAGAGGGGCGATCGTCTGAGATGCCCGAGAGTTTCTCCAGGCATCTCATCGTTTTCCCCTCAGTTGAAACCGTCCAGTTGAAGGAATATGGAATTACTCGCTGTAAAAAATTTGGCGCTTCAGGGGTTGCTGCTGCATCAGCTACAAGTGGCGATCGCGACGAATGAATTTGCGCCTTGGATAAATACTCCCGCCAGTGGTTGCGATCGCGCGATAGAGGGTGCGAGTGGGTCGCCCATTTGTCAGCAGATTCCCTTGTATCGCGGGAAAGATAGCCAACGGGTGGTTTATATTTGTGCCGCCGGATTAAAATTCGCCAAACAATCGCCGCGATCGGCGATGGAAATTGCCACCGCCATCGCCCGGGGTTTATCTCATTTGCCGGATAGCACATCGGGACTTTATACCCAAGGGCGGCAATTCGAGATAGAGATTTATCCCCCGGGGAAAATTCACCTCAAACTGACCGATCGGGGATTATCGCAATGGTTGCAATCGTTGCTCGGTCATCTCGCCTCCGCGATCGCCGCCCCTGCATCGGCACTCGAAGACCCTGCGCCGGGAGATTTTTCTTCCAGCACCCCGTTATTTAGGATCCAGTATGCCCATGCCCGCTGTTGTTCCCTGCTGCGGATGGCCGATCGCCAGGGGATCCTTTCCGGGATCCAGCCGGAGGGGGAATCCGCGATCGCCCCGGATCCGATCCCCTGGCTGGATCCGCAAGGGCAGTTTCGCTTAGACCATCCCACAGAAAGGGCCTTAATTTCTCAAGTGGTGAATGTACTAGACGCCCTACAGCTCACCGACCCCTGCGCCCCACCGCCCCGGGCGATGAAATGGGCCCGAGACTTAAGTCAAGATTTCCTGACATTTTATGCCGCCAATCCCATTTGGAGCGAAATCTACAGAAAAAATCTCGGACTCGCCCAAGCCAGATTGGGGGCGATCGCAATTTGTCAAAAACTGCTAAAACTCCTGCTAGAAGAGGGATTGAGCGCTTTCGCCCCTCGGGAACTCTAGTCAAAGTCCCTGCGTCACCCGAGGTAAAGGCACTGAATTGTCATAAAACTCCCAAAAAAACTTTTTCAAAGGGGGTGACAAATTTCACTGTGTCCGATATAGTAACAGGTGTGTGAGGAGCGAACCAGATAAGGGCACCGAGACGAAACACGGCCAGTCGTCGGTGCCCTTTCTGCATTTCAGCTACAGGAGAAACTCCTCGATCGCCGCCGCCACCCCGTCGCATTCCACATCCGACGTCACCCAAGTGGCAGCAGCTTGCACTTGTGCAGGGGCATTGCCCATCGCCACACTGATGCCCCCATACTGCAGCATTTCGAGATCGTTAAAGTTATCGCCAATGGTCATCACCTGGGTGGGATGAAGTCCCAACATCTCTTCGGCGAGGTAGCGAACCGCCGCCCCTTTGTTGACCTCCGGGTTTCCCGCTTCAAAAAAAGTGGTGTGGGATTTGGTCAGGTAAACCTGTTGGGGGGTGTAGCGGCACGCGGCATTTGCGAGTAATTCATCAATTAACCCCGTGTTTTGGCTCATAGCCAGCACTTTGGTGGGGGGGCAACGGGTCACCAGTTCTCCGAGATCCTCCGGGGCGATCGCGGGTACCCCCGTTCGCTCGCTGTAGGCTTGACTCGCAGGGGTGATTTCGCGCACGTAAAGGCAATCGTCGATATAGCAGTTTACCGTGAGCTGCGATCGCACCGTGGGATCCTCGAAATCATTTAATAAGTCCAGAGCAATTTGTTGACATAACGGCGCGTGATAGTGGAGATTGTCCGTTTCCGGGTCTTTGATATAGGCTCCTTGGTAGCAAATTAAGGGTAAGGGAGAGCCGATTTCTTGATGAAAGCGCAACGCCGATCGGTACATGCGTCCCGTGGCGATCGCCACTTGGATCCCTTGCGCCTGAACGGCAGCGATCGTTTGTTTCACCGGGTCGGTTATCTGGTTCGAGACCCCCGCAATGGTCCCGTCAATATCCAGGACGAGCAATTTCACGTCCCGCCCACTGGGGCGATCGCCAGATTGGAGAAAGTTCGCAGTAGCTGTGGTTTGCATCGGGTTATTTGGGTTGAACGATTGGTTTTCTGCGGCGTATTTCACCTTTTCGGAAGTGTAGCAGAGCATTGCCATCCATCCCCCCTTGCGCCTCACCCCATGATGCGCTCCAGGACAATCTGCGTTGCACTCCTCCCCCCCCGCACCCCAATTCCATCTGGGAACAAGTTTTGTTAATTTATTCTGAAAATTTCGCCAATTGATGGAAAATCGAGATAAAATTACAAGGGAGTTGATTAAGCGAATTAAAACCCAGCATCGATGAAAAAAGAAAGCCGAGAGTTCTACACTGTAAACTCGGGAGAGTCTCGACTTTGTTGCATTTTTTTAAGCGAGCGATCGAATGACCGCCAGAAATGGGAAAATAAAAATAAGTGCTTCCATAACGCGAAGCAAGGGATATCCGCACAACCCCAGAGGCGATCGCCGATAGCTCAACCCAGAAAAAATCAAGTCAGCGGATGCTTTCTCAAACCGTGACGCAAGACACAAAAACCTTCTGGGGTGCGGGAATGAAAGCCCACAGCATCTCGCGGCGAGAGTCACGGGAAAATGACCCAGTTCAGACAACAAGAGCCTCGGCGGGTGTTTAAAAACAGCATTGGTTCGATGGAGGAACGCAAGATGAGACGAATTTTAGTCGTGGATGATTCAGCAACCATGAGAAAAATGGTCATGGCATCCCTGCGAGATTTAACCGGCGTCACATTTGGCGAAGCGAGTAATGGTTTAGAAGCAATCGAGCAGCTAGCCGTTGCCCCATTCGATCTGATGATTTTGGATTTAAACATGCCGGACATGCATGGATTAGAAGTCTTAAAATTCGTCTTGGGACATCCGAGTTATCAAGCAACACCAATTATCATTTTGACCACCAAAGGAGACGAAGGAAGCCGCAGTCAAGCAATCCAAGCCGGGGCTTCCTGTTATATCACCAAACCATTTGAACCCACATCTCTTGCCAGTCAAGTCCAACAGTTGTTATTGAATTAAGGAGTTATTGGTCATTGGTCGTTGGTCATTGGTCATTAGTCATTGGTCATTGGTCGTTGGTTCTGTTGTTAAGCAGGTAGGCAAAATAACTTGTGTGCTTGCTTAACAGTGCAGGGACTAAAAAAAACTCGGCAGTGTAGAAGCGGGGGAACGGTAGGAGAAGATAGAGATGAGGCGAAATAGCAGCAGGGAAGGTTAAACCAGGTTCTGCCAAGAGAAGTGTCAGCGCGATCGCACTAGCCCAAACCGCCGATAGACGATCGCCGTTCTGGAGTAATTATAGAGAAATCCCGGTGAATAGGAGATGATTTAACTGGTGTCTAATAGCGCGAGCAATAACTTCTTCGACGATTTTTTAGAAGATTATTTTGCCGAATGTGAAGAACATCTGACCGTAGTGCGTCGGCAATTGTTGGCCATCGAAGCCGATGTAGAGAAGCCACAAATCGAACCGTCAGTTTTAAACGAATTATTTCGCAGCTTTCATTCCTTAAAAGGACTCTCGGGCATGGTGGGGGTAAAAGAAGCAGAAGAACTGGCGCACGAAATGGAAAGTTACCTGCGAGTGCTGCGCGATGGCGATCGGGAGCTATCTTCCCAGGGATTCGACGCATTATTAGAGGGAACTAAACTGTTAGAAAAAATTATCGCCGCCCGACGAGATCGAACATCGCCCCCCGACATTTCCGCGATCGCCGATCGACTGCGCCAAATCATCGGCACTACAGAGTCTCCCCGCCAACAACAAGGGGCGATCGCCCCTTTACAGTTTGAACTCAAACCAGAACAAATCGCCCAAGTCGAGAAAGCGATCGCCTCGGGACAATCCGTGTGGCACTTTATTTTCGCCCCCAGCGCCGAACGGTCCGCCAGGGGGATAGACGTGAACAAAACCCGCGAGAGACTGCAAGCGATCGGCCAGATCCTGTACGCCGCCCCTCGCATGACCCCGGAAAACCGGATCGAATTTGATTTTCTCCTCGCCACCCGAGACAGGGACAGTGGGTGGACCGAGTGGGAAACCGACGGACTCACCTGGAAACCCTATCGAGTCAGCGAAAGCGACGATCGATCCGCAGAAGAAACAACCGAACTCCCCACCCCACCCGAGTCGGAAGACGAACAACCCCCAGAGGAACCCCCCGAACTCCCCGCCCCGCCCGAGTCGGAAACCGAAGCGACCCCCACCCCCTCCGCAAAAGGGGAAATGGCTTCCCCACCCCAGACTTCCAGTCCCGGCGCTTCTCTCCCCGCCCCCCTAGTGGTACGAGTAGACTTACCCAAACTCGACGAACTGATGCGGATGGTGGGAGACCTAGTGATTACCCGGGCGTGGTTAGAAGATCGGCTCAATGGGCTTAAAGAGATTTTACCCCCAGCGCAATGGCGCACCCTATCGCAAATCGATCGCCGCTTTGAACGGCAATTGCGCGACTTGCGCGAAGGCATCATGCGAGTGCGGTTAGTTCCCATCGGCGAAATATTTGCCCGGATGCAGTTTGTGGTGCGCGATTTAGTGCGATCCGAGCAAAAGCAGGTGAAATTAGAAGTCAGCGGCGAAGAAACCGAAATCGATAAATTCGTCGTGGAACGGATGATGGATCCGCTATTGCATTTAGTCCGCAACGCCGTCAGTCACGGGATAGAACCCAGCAGCGATCGCCGAGAACGGGGGAAACCCGCTCAAGGAAACATTGCCTTGCGCGCCAAAACTGCAGGAGATTTGGTCCAAATCGAAATTGAAGACGATGGGCGCGGGATTGACCTAGAAAAAGTAGCCGCTCGCGCCAGGGAACGCGGATTATTACTCGAAAACTCCACTCCCGACCCCCGGGAAAATCCCTACGACGCCATGACCCTGCTAGAGATTCTCTGTGCCCCCGGATTTTCCACCCGAGAACGAGCCGATCGCGCCAGCGGAAGGGGTGTGGGAATGGCGATCGTCAAAAATACCGTACAAGAACTCGGGGGGATGTTGAATTTCGAGAGTCAACCCGGACGAGGGACGCGCTTTCTTATCGAACTCCCCTTAACTTTAGCGATCGCCGATGCCTTAATTGTCGCCGTCGCGGAGGAAACCTATGCCATTCCCTTATGTTCCGTGCGAGAGACGATCGCCGTCGCGCCCGAAAGCGCGATCGCCTTTGCAAACAACGAGACAATCCCTTACAAAGGCAGTATCTTACCCCTCATCCGGTTGGCAAACCTGTTTGGTTTAAACCGATCCGAAACCGGGAAGTGCGATCGCAACCCCACCCCACAGCGCCAATCCCTCAACGGACACAGCACAAAAAACCTGCATGTAGTTGCAGTGGGAAACGGACTTACCTGCATCGGTATCGTCGTCGATCGCATCCTCGGACAGCGAGAAATTGTCGTTCGTTCCCTCACCGACCCCTTGCTTCAAGTCCCCGGCATTACTGGCGCCACCGAATTAGGCGACGGACGTGCGGTTTTGATTTTAGACCCCGCCGCTTTAGGGCGCTATGCAATGCAATTGAACGCCAAGCATCCTCTCTAATTTCCTTGAATTAACAAACAACTTTTTTACTAAATCCACTGGTAAGAATTGCGGCAAAATCATGGTAGAAAATCACCCCACCAAATCCGAAACATTTATTGTTTTTGAACTGGCCGATACCACTTACGCGATTCCCTCCCAACTGGTACAACAGATGGAAATGGTAGAGGGAATTACCCCAGTTCCGAACGCCGAAACCGACGTAGAAGGCGTGATTTTTTCTCGCGGTCAAGTGATTCCGGTACTCAACCTGCGGGTGAGGCTGGGATTAGAAAAAATTCCCTACAGTCTCCGCACGCGGTTGATAGTCGTCAATGTCAATCGCCGAACCATCGGGTTAATTGTAGATACCGCCCGCGAATTTCTCGCGATTCCCTCAGATACCATACAACCTCCCCCCGAAGGAATTACCGGCTCGCGCGGAAAATGTTTGTCAGGCATTGCCACCCGAGAATCCCGCGTGATTTTGATTCTAGATGTTGCCGAATTACTCGCGCCAACCGAGGCTTCAAATCCCGTAAAAAAGGAAACAGGTCATTAGTCATTGACAAACGACCAATGACCAATCACCAATCACCAATCACCAATGACAACTAAACCGAGAATTAAGAGGAAAAAATAATGGGTAAGAAAAAGAAGACGGTACAAACCAAGGGAGCCAATCGAAGTGGGAAAGTGAATCAAAAAGGCGAATTGATCCGTCACACGGATGCCATTCGACAGGCGGCGGCGGAAATTTCGAGAATTGCCTCAGAAACCACAGCGGGGGCGCAAACCCAGAGGCAAAGCTGCACGGAGAGTAGCGAGGGAATCTCGCAGATGGCGGACTCGCTGACAGAAACTGCCACCCAAGCGGCATCAGTGGCGACCTCCACCGAGCAACTGGTTTCTTCCCTCAACGAGATGGCAGCCTCCATCGAGCAAGTGACAGCCAGTGCAGTAGATTTAGCCACACAGGTCAAAGAAACTGCCGTCAACATCCAACAAAGCACTACATCGATCCAAAACGTGACGATGACGGCGGAGGAGATGGCAACATCTGCCACTCAAGTGAGCAGTTCGATGACAGAGATAGCGGCTGGGATTAAAAGCGTCAGCCGAGACACGGACAACCTTGCGTCTGCGATCAATCAAACCGCTGCTTCTATAGAACAGATTGCCAGTTCGATCCAAGGGGTAGCAGCGAATGCGGACGATTTGAGTACGGCGTCGGAACAAACCACCAGTTCGATTAACGAAATGGCGGCTTCCATCGAAGAAGTTTCAGCCACATCAGAAAACCTGTCAGCGACGGTAGAGGAGGTGTCTACCTCGATGGAAGAGATGGCGCGATCGGTGCAGGGGGTAGCACAAAACAGCGAGCGAATCACCGAAGTTGCCACCGATGCGTCCAGCAGTGCGGAAGAACTAGAGCGTTCGATTCGCTACGTAGCAGGACTGACAAAACAGAGCGACGAAATCACCCGCAGACTAGCGCAAGATGCGCAAGTGGGGGGGAAATCGGTACAAAAGAGCATTGAAGGATTGAACCGGGTGCGCGAATCCACCATAGAATCGGCGGATGCGATCGCCCTAATTGGCAAGCGGACCGACGAAATCAGCACAATTGTAGACACCATCAACCTGATTGCCGAACGCACCAACTTGCTGTCATTAAACGCCTCCATCGAGGCAGCGCGCGCCGGAGATGCAGGCAGGGGATTTGCCGTAGTTGCCGAAGAGATTCGCAACCTGGCCGATCGCGCCGCCCAAGCCACCTCAGAAATTGGCGGCATCATCAAAGGACTGCAATCCGTAGTGCAAAACGCCATCAATACCTCCAATGACGGATTGAGCGTTGCCGAAGATGCGGGACGCTTAGCGGAAGAAGGAGCCAGCGGACTGCGGAAAATCTTGAGCGGCATCGAAGAAACCAGCCAACTCGTCAGTCAAATCGCCCAAGCGTCCGAAGAACAGCTCGGTGCCGGACAAACTGTGGTGACGGCGATTAATACCACAGCCCTGCAAGCCAAAGAAGTGGCCACGGCAACCAGCGAACAGACCAAAACCGCCCAAGGCATCGTTCAATCCACGGTGCAGATGCGTCGGATTTCCCAGGAAGTGAGCAAGGCGATGAACGAACAAGCTTCGGCGGCGCGCGAGGTGATTAAAGCGGCACAAAATACCTCAGTGCTGGCTTCCCAAGTTCGCAAAGCCACTTCGGAACAAGCCAAGGGAGCCAATCAAATCATGCAGGCGGTGGAATCCATGCGGCGCGGTTCTGCCACCACCTCGCGTTCCCTGGCAGAGCAATCCACTGCCGGGGAGCAAATTTCCCAGGAGGCGGAACGGTTGGCGCGATTGATTGCCAAGGTTTCCCAGGCGATGAACGAGCAAGGAAAATCGAGCGATGCGATTCAAAATGCGGTGGACAATTTGCAGCGACAGTCCGAGCAGGTAGCCAAGGCGATGAACGAACAATCGCGAGCGGTGAAAGACATGAGTTCGGCGGTGGGAAATATTTCCAAGCAAATCGAGTCGATTAATCTGTCGAACCAGGAACATTCCACGGTTGCCGAAACTCTGCTTTCGTCAGTGACGAGGTTGGGGGAACTGACCGAACGCAATCTGGAGCGAATGGAGGGGGCGGAAGTATCTTGTGGGAATTTAATCGAACAGGCGGATGTCCTGGGGGAAATAGCGCGAGGCTGAAGGGGTAAAGAATTTTTCTCCCATTGCTCCGTAAATAGCTGCAACCCAAGACGAAACAAACCGCCGCCACTTTTTCCCTTTTACATTTCCCCGATAATTGGGCAGGGTTGATTGATTTTTTGTAAAATTATTGCCCAATTATCGAGGGAGGTGAAAGTGGTAAGAAGCGGGTATAATTGTCAGTATGTCAAGGATTTATCTGGGAAATATTCCATTGCGTAGTCCTGGGTTGTTGGTGATTGGTTGCCGAGGTTCTATAACTTTCTCTTTTTCTGCCCGCCCTTCTCTGCCCTCTGAGCGCTGACAAGAGTGCCGATTGCAAGAGTGCCGCTCGCCGCTCGCCTTTTAACACCGATAGAAAACGAACAGTTGGGAGGATAAAAAGCCACCATGAGTATTAGTATTTTCACAACCGATGCGAATTTAATCGTGCGTTCGTGGGATCCCCGGTTAGCCGAGATGACGGGGGTGAGCGGGGAATCGGCCTACGGGTTAAATTTGAGCGCGATCGTGCCGGATTTTGAGAAGCGGGGACTAAAAGGGCGGTTTGAGCGCGTGCTGAGTGAGGGGGTGGTAGACACGCTTTCACCGACGCTACATCATTATTTGATTCCTTGCGAACCTCCTCATCCGTCTGAGTATTTCGAGCAAATGCAGCAGCGGGTGACGATCGCCCCTTTGCGGAACAAAGAGCAAATTGTCGGCACCATCGTCACCATAGAAGACGTGACCGAACGACGCGATCGCGAACGCCGACAAGCGGAACGACTGGCGCGAGTGCAATCGAATAGCAAACAAACCCGGACGCAGAACGACCGGGACGACAGCGAAATCCACATGGGGCAACTCACGCAAGTCCTGCAAGAGCAAAGCTGGCAAGTGCGGCGCGAAGCGGTGGAAAGTTTGTCGAATGCCAACAATGCCAATATTACGGCTCAATTGCTGGAATTATTACGCAAACAGCATCGCAATCCGAGCATTCTCAATAGCGTGTTGCAAGTATTAAGCGTGCAGCGCATCGACCCAATTCCGGCGCTGATTGAATGCTTGAAAGAGCCGGATGTAGATTTGCGAATTTACGCGACGTTGGCGTTAGGAGAGCGGGAGGATTACCGCGCGATTCCCGCCTTAATCGAAACCCTCGAGGATGAAGATGCGAACGTGCGCTATCACGCGATCGAGGCGTTGGGAATCTTGGGATCTCTATCTCCCCCACCGCAAGAAGCGATCGAGCGACTGATTCAGATCGCCGAGTCGGGGGATTTCTTTTTAGCGTTTCCCGCATTGGATGCCTTGATGCGGATTGGCGATGCGAGCATTGCGCCGCGACTGTTACCGTTGCTGAAAAATACCTTGAGCTGGCGAGTGCGGCGAGAGGCGGTGGACAATTTGGCCCGACAGAGCGATTCGCAAGTCATGGGAGAGTTGTTGCGAATGTTGCGCGAACAGCATCGCAATCCGAACGTGCTCAATAGCGTGTTGCAGGTATTGGTATTGAGCAATGTAGATCCGATTCCGTCTTTGATTGAGTGTTTGAAAGAGGGGGATGCGGATTTGCGAATTTATGCGGCGTTGGCATTGGGGGAACGATTGGATCCGCGCGCCACTGTGCCGCTGATCGAATGCTTACTCGATGTTGATACCAACGTGCGCTATCACGCGATCGAGGCCCTGGGGCGCTTGCGGGCAGTGGAGGCGGTGGAGCCGCTGGTGAGTTTAGTTCAGTCGGGAGACTTCTTTTTGGCGTTTCCGGCGATGGATGCCTTGATGCGGATTGGCGATCGCAGTATTGCCCCCTCCCTGATTCCCCTGCTGGAAAACCAATTGCTAGCAACCCAAGCCGCAGAGGCCCTCTGCGAATTGGGGGATGCAGATACCATTGTACCAATGGTAAGGTTGTTCAATTCCGACCGAACCTCGATTGGCGAGATTGCAGTAGCGGTGGCGGCGATTTATCAGCGATACGAACGGGTGTTTGGCGAGGGGACTTATATTGCCGATGTGACCCGCTCAGTAATTTCCCCCATCGGGAAGCAGAATCTTTTGGCAGCGTTAGAGTCGGCTTCAACGAAGGAGTTGCAGGCGTTGACGCTGATTTTGGGTTGGCTGGAAGGGGAGCAGGTGGAACGCGCGTTAGTGGAGTTGTTGGATCGTCCACAGGTCAGGGAAGCCGCCTTGGAAGCGGTGGTGCGCTATGGCTCCCGGGTGAGTCCGCTGTTGGTGTCTCAGTTAGAGGCGGTGGATTTGGAGACCCGACGGGCGGCGGCGATCGCCCTGGGACGAATCGGCAATACCGGGGCGGTGGAAGCATTGAGTAGCTTGTTAAATGCCGAGTCGGAGTTGGTAATGGTGGTGGCGGCGGCCCTGGCGCAGATTGGCGATCGCTCGTCGTTTGAGGCACTGTTGGAGTTGTTGGGCCATCCCGATGTGGCGGTGCGGTTAAGCGCGATCGCGGCACTCAATTCTCTGGGACATCCTGCCTTACCGGAACGGATTTTCACCTTGCTCGTGGATGACAATCCTTGGGTGCGCGAGTCGGCGGTGAAAATTGCAGGCTATTTTGCCTTTGATAATTGCATCGACCGACTTTTCCAGTGCTGTGACGACCCGGTGGAGCGGGTTCGTCGCTCGGCGATCGAGCATCTGCCTTATTTGGAAACACCCCAACGGGCGATGAATCGTTTGGTGGCGACAATTTCTCGGGATTCTCCCCAGGTTCGCGCGGCTGCTGCCCGGGCTTTGGGCGACATGGAGTTCGAGCGGAATGGGATGGCGTCGGGGGTGGCGCGGGATCGGGCAAATTCCGCGAATAACAACGCCCGAGACACTGAAGCTGACGGTTCTGTGGTGTTGGATTGTTTGTTGGAGGCATTGAAAGATGAGGATTCTTGGGTGCGCTATTATGCGCTGTCTTCAATTGCCAAGTTGGTCAGTCGCGAAGAAGTGGAGGTTTCGCCCCCGTCGCGGCCCTTCGATTCGGGAAATGGGCATGAGTTGGATGAGGATGTGACGCTACAGGGGCAGGACTTTTTATTTCAGGTGTTGCAACAATTGGCACTTGCCGATCCAGCAAATCCGGTGCGCGCCCGCGCTACTGAGGCGCTGGGGTGTATTGGGCAGGAGCGCGCAGTGCGGATTTTGGCTGATTTAGCCGAGGTGGATGATGGAGATGGAGAGGTGGCCCGCTCGGCGATCGCGGCTTTGGGCCGAATTGCCCATCCCGATGCTTTGGCTCCTTTGTTAAATGCCCTGAATTCTCCCCACGCCGAGCGGCGGTTGGATGCGCTACAGGCGTTTAAGGAACGCGGCGGATCGCAAGCGCAAGTGGCCCTGCAGTGGATTGCGGCGGCAGATCCCGAAACCCGGGTGGTGCGCTCGGCGATCGATTCTCTGGCGCGAATGGCCAGCCCGGAGGCGATTTCTTCTTTGCTGGAACTGACGGTGGACCCCACTTGCCGGGATACCTGCGTTATGGCTTTGGCATCAGTTGGCGGCACTGGGGTGGAGGCGAGTCGGGAAACGTCCCAGGGGGTACTGTTACCGGGCAATATGTTGCTGGAGCGCTATATCGATTCGGTGGCTGCAGGGTTACAGCACGTCCATGCTAGCGTTCGCTCGGCTACGGTTGAAGTTCTGGCTCGCTTGAAGCATCCTTATGCTTCCGAGCAATTGATTGCTGCGTTGGATGACGACGAGCGCACGGTACGCTTGGCGGCGCTGAATGCATTGAACCATTTGGGAAATCGCGCGGGCGAGGAGAAAATCGCTTCCCTGGCACGAACTGACCCGGATACTGGGGTGCGTCGCGCGGCACAAAAGGTACTCCAGGCTTAGGCTTCGAGGAAATAATGGCCAACCTACACGCCCATCTATGCCACTGATGCGATTTTTTCCTGAACCGTTTAAGTTAACTGACAGTGTTTTTACGATTCTGCGGGATTTAATTCACGAACGCACGGGATTGTATTATGAAATTGACAAACGCGACATGTTGGCGGAAAAGTTGACGCCTCGGGTTCTGGAACGGGGTCTGAATTCGTTTTTGGATTATTACTATCTCCTTAAATACGATCCGGTGGCTGAGGAGGAATGGCAGGCGTGCATCGATATCCTTTCCGTGCAAGAAACGTTTTTCTGGCGCGAAAGTGACCCGCTGAAAGCTTTGGTGGATGTGATTTTGCCGCAATTTTTGGCGGCGCGTCGGTTGCGCGGTTCGGCGGGAGGTGCGGGGGAAATGAATTCTCAGCCTTTGCGAATTTGGAGTGCGGCTTGCGCCACGGGAGAAGAACCGATTTCAATCGCGATCGCCCTGAATGAAGCGGGATGGTTCGACCGCTTGAATATCGAAATTTATGCCTCTGATGCGGCTCCTTCGGCTATTTCTAAAGCCCGCTCGGGTCTTTACCGCGCTCGCTCTTTTCGCAATTTTTCTCCTACTTTGCAGCAAAAGTATTTCACCCGGGAGGAGAAGGGGTGGCGGATATCTCGCAGCATTCACGATCGCATTCAATGGCGAACGGCGAATTTGATGGACAAATCGGCAGTTGAATATTTGACTCATTGCCACATTATTTTTTGTCGGAATGTGTTTATTTATTTCTCGCAACACGCCATTCGTGAAGTTGCCGAACGTTTTTTTGTCGGGATGCCAACGCCGGGATATTTGTTCTTGGGGGCGTCAGAATCGTTGTTGAAGATTTCCACGGGGTTTGAGTTAAAACAAATCAATGAGGCGTTTGTTTATGTAAAAAATAGTAGGAAATAACATAGAGGGGAGAACTGAAGGAGGGCAGAATCGATGAGCAAAAGTCGTCAGGAAAAGAAAGGGGTGATGAATAAAACGATCCGGGTGTTAATCGTGGATGATTCGGCTTACATTCGCAAGGTTGTTAAGCAAATGCTATTGCGATCGCCGTTTATTGAAGTGGTGGGCATTGCAAGGGACGGAGAAGAGGCATTAGATGCAATTGAAACCCTCAATCCGGATGTGGTGACGTTGGATTTAATTATGCCGGGAATGGATGGCGTGGCATTGTTGCGAGAGCAAATGGCGCGGCGTCCGGTACCAGTGGTGATCGTCAGCATTGCCAATGAGGGCGGTGAAATGGTTTTGGCCGCACTGGATGCGGGGGCGGTGGATTTCCTGCAAAAACCCACGGCACTCGCAACGGAAAAGATTTTTGAAATTAGCGATGAGTTAATTGATAAAGTAAAAGCAGCGGCCAATGTGCCTTTAAATCGCCTTCCTGTGGCAACACAGTTAAGCACTCCACCCCCGCCTCAGCAAAAAGCACCGCCAAAGTCGGGGGTGGTGGATCTAGTGGCGATCGGGATTTCTACTGGTGGCCCTCAGGCGTTAGGGTTCTGCATTGCCCAGTTACCGGCAGATTTGCCAGTGCCGGTGGCGATCGTCTTGCACATGCCGGTGGGCTATACCAAAATGTACGCGCGCCGTTTGGATGAAATTTCGGCGGTGAAGGTGGTGGAAGCCGGCGAGGGGGATTTGCTCGCTCCAGGGACGGTCTATATTGCCCCTGCAGGACGACATTTGACTTTCGTTCGCCAATGGGATGATACGGTGCGAATTCATCTGGATGCGCGCCCGTTCGATACCCTGCATCGTCCTTCGGTGGATGTGATGTTTCACTCAGCCGCCGAGGTGTACGGGCGTCGGGTTTTGGGTGTGGTGATGACGGGGATGGGTTCTGATGGCACCCAAGGGGCAGCCTGGATTAAGTCCAACGGCGGCTTGATTTTTACCGAAGCAGAGGAAACCTGCGTGGTCTATGGAATGCCGCGATCGGTGGTGGAAGCAGGGTTAAACGACCAAAGCATTCCCCTCGATCGCCTGGTTAGTGCGATTTTAAAGGTGCTTTAAATGGGGCAATTGTTGCATTGAGATAGTCTGCTATCCCCAAGGGGCACGATTAGAACAGATTCTTGCCGATCGCGCTTGGTGGCGCGCGATGCAGTGCGGTTGCATTGAGTGTCGCTTGGGCAGGGTTCTTGGCAAATGAAAGGGCAAAATTTCGCAACATAGGGTTAAAGGGCGATCGGGGGGCGTCCATGTCACCTCGATCTTCGCAGTCGCGACAATTCAGGGCGATCGCATGAGCCAACTGCGACGACTTGTCGCGGGCTGTTGCTCATACACTCTCGATCGTTGGCGCGACTCAATGGAGATCTATAATGCTACTGACGAATCAACAAAACAATGGGTTAACTGAATTTACCAAAATGGCTTTGTCTCGACGGACTGCGGCTTCCTTATCAGAGTTAATTGGTTGTCCCGTGGTGGTTCAGGTGTCGGGGGTTTCTCTCTATCCCTTAAGCCGGTTGGCGACTGAATTGGCTGAGTCTTTACCCAGTCAAATGGCAACGGTTCATCAGTTGTTCACCGGTTCGATTTCGGGCGATTCTCTATTTCTACTCGACTATTATTATGCTTTGATGCTGACCAATTTACTCCAGACAGATTCTCTCCCGAAGAGCGATCGCCTGGATGCTTCGGCTTGCGATATCTTAACCGAAGTGGGCAATCTGGTCTTAAATGCCTATCTGGGCATGTTAAGCAAAATGCTTCAGCGCCCCCTTTCTTTTTCTGTCCCTTCTTTTGAACTCGAGTTGCTCTCGCCACTGATGGACTCCCTGATTGTGGAAAAAAATGAGTTCCGTTACGCTTTGGTGGTAAATACCACTTTCCAACTTCATAACAATTCGGTTAACGCTCATCTCAGCTTTGTTTCCGGCGTGGTTTCTCTCTCCTGCTTAATTAAAGCCATTGAAACCTGGGCCTCGATCGCGGTGCCAACCGTGGTTTAACTTTTCCCTCTAACGATCCGCATTCCGATCGATTATTCACTTGACTCAGCAAAACCCATGAAAAAACACCATTAAACACCCTGCTTTTGGCTGATGTTTCAATCAAATAGGCACCTCACCCCAATCCGCCAGTCTTTCTCCGCATATCCAGAAAAATTCCTTGGCAATACTGAGGTGAGATGCCTTCTAGTTTTAACGAAAATTATGAAAAATCCCGCTATTTTTGATTGACTTTACCTCAAGCTAGAACGGCTATTATCCATTGACCATTGCTTGTGGCTGACGCTCGTTTTCACGGGACTCATGTCTCTTGGATTTCGGGCGTTTGCTGAACTTAAACTTTCCTTGAAATTTATAACGAACAGCCCGATAAACTACATGATAGTCTACATCCACTCCACAATTTTCTTTCAACCAGGATTGAATTTCTCCATAACTACTAAAACCTTCCGGTTCTTCAATGCGTTTTTTCAGTTTTTCCAGCGCTTCAGGAGGAATCGTAATTGGCCTTCCTGCTGGTTTATAAACTTTAAGCAACCCTTCCAAACCGGATTTTTTGTACTTCTGAAACCACCGATACAGCGTAGATGTATCTCGCGAAAGCAACTTAGAAAGCGCCTCGAGGGTACTAACTTTCCCCGATTTCAGTAAGTACAAAGCATGGAGTCTTTCTTTTCTTTGCGCGTTGGTTTCTTTTTTGAAACGGGTTTTAAGATAGTCCGCTTGTTCTTTGATATCCAGTTTCAGAGTGTTTGGCATTTTACGCTGTCCCTACTTTTAAATAACGGCAGATTAACTCAATTACTTTGACGACAAAAAACGGTTCTTGGATTCTCTGGCCAAAGCCAGCCACTTTACAAAGCTACAATCAGCCTCCGCTCTGCGAGTTTTTGCTTTAAGAAAACCTTGTTACTTTTTTCGCTGCCAAAGCATCGAATACACCCCGGCTCTTTGCCTGTTGTTATCGCCTCTTTGAGGCTAAGTAATTGGGCTAATAAATTTCCTTCCGAAACAATTGGGGAAGAATATTACCCTCAATCGGATATTTCCTTTATCGACGCGCCAATCGGGTGGTTACAAAAAACCTGACATGCTTTTAAAACAGACTTTTTTGCGCCTTTGACTTGAAGAAAAAGCCTGGCGTGCATTCTTACAGCAGATTTGAACCACGGGTGGATGGTTTCCCACGGAGGCGATGAGTCGATCGCCTGAGGCAGGCGAATGCTATCGATCTCGCTTATAGCCTCTAAAATTCGCTCCGTCAAGAGAGCCACAAACAGCCCAACTCGAGCGGAGGAAATCGCCCTGGGATTGTCTATCCAGGATTCCACAATCTCCTGAGTGACAAGTCTGAGAGGCGATCGCATCTCCACTTGTCCGAAGCACCGACTGTTACTCAAGCTTAAATTCGCCATCTGTCCCTAGGGGTGATTTGACGCCTATTTCGGAAGTTTCAGTGGTAATACTGACTAACTTGGCTCAACCTTCAGCGTTTGTCAAGTCCTTTCCCCACTTATTTACCCTCAAAAATTCCCTCCCCGCAATATTTTGAGCTTTTTTTGGAAAATTTTTGCCGCCTGACTCACTGTATTGATTTTTTCTTCAATCTGAGGAGGTTACGGAAACGTCTCCGGGGTTTTACGTAGACAGCCGCCCCCTTACAGGCTGGTGGTTTCTGCCGATGCGAGCTTCTTATCTTAAGATTCAATAAGTTTTGTAAAGCGATGTGACCTTTTCTGGCATTCTCCCCGCACAAACGCTAAAACCAAAAAACTAGCCGCCAACTACCGCTTTTTTTAATAAACAAACCGTTGCTTGGAAAATTCTCCCCAATTCTCGGACTCCAAATACTCGAACTCCTGTGCTTCCCAGCTTTCTTTCTCCCCCACGGATACTTCTGGGATTTCTTCACTTTAAATCCGCAAATCTCTTCCCTCGAACCGAAGCGAAACCCGCCCGGTTGTCTTGCAATCCCTTCCGCTTTGGGAGTCTCTATCCCACAAAAAAATCGGAGGAATCTCATTCCCATGAAATTCCTCTCAAATCGAACCTAAAAGGGGAGTCGCGAGGAGTTTGGGAATTCAATTTCCCCCACACTCCAACCCGCGATCGCCTCCCACAGAAATGCCGCCTCTGAATCTAGCGCAATTGTTACTTTAAGACAGTTCTGGCGTAAGTATTAACCCCCCATCGCCCGCCACGACTTCGCCGATTCGATAGGCAGAAATCTGGCGAGATTCAAACCACTCCAGAGTGCGATCGGCCCAGGATTCACTCACCAGTAACACGAATCCGATGCCCATGTTAAAAGTGTTAAACATATCGGCAAGACTCACCTCTCCCGCCTGGGCTATCCAATCAAAAATGGGTAAAATCGGCCAACTATTTCGGTCGATTCGCACTGACATCCCCTCGGGCAAACAACGGGGCAAATTTTCCGGTAAACCTCCCCCGGTAATATGGGCCATTCCGTGAATTTCTATCCCGCTACTCAATGCTTCTAAAATCGGTTTGACGTAAATTTTCGTCGGCGCTAGCAAAACTTCACCTAAACTAGCCTCTAAGGCGGGGGGTTGATGATTCCAATTTAAACCGCGATCGCGGACAATTTTTCGCACCAAACTAAACCCGTTGCTGTGAACCCCAGCACTGGCTAATCCAATAGCCACATCCGATACCCGTACTTTCTCGGAGGAGCAAATTTCCCTTTTCTCCACTACCCCCACGCAAAACCCCGCCAAATCGTACTCTCCCGCATTGTAAAAACCGGGCATTTCTGCCGTTTCCCCCCCCAGCAGAGTACAGCCGGCTTGTTTGCAACCGTCGGTAATCCCTTTCACCACCTCGGCAAGTTGTTCTCCATCCAGTTTTCCCGTTGCCAGATAGTCTAAAAAAAATAGGGGTTGTGCCCCTGATGTCAGGACATCGTTAACACACATTGCCACCAGATCGATGCCTACGGTGTCGTGACGCTCGAGCTGCATGGCGAGTTTGAGCTTCGTTCCCACACCATCAGTTCCAGACACCAACACCGGTTGCTTGTACCCGGCGGGCATCTCGAAATAGCCACTAAAGCCCCCAAGATTTCCCAGCACTTCCGGGCGATGGGTACTCCCTACCAGAGCGCGAATTTTCTCTACAAAGGCGCGACCGGCTTCTACATCTACACCCGCTTCTCGATAATCCATTTTTCACCCCAATTCAATGACAACAAACGCCTCATTTTACTTGCCCCTAACTCGCCCTAATGGCTGAGCTTCTGTGAGCAAATTTTTAACTATAGCATATCCTGGCCCCCTACCCTGTCGCCTCCCCCACCGCGATAACGGATGAACGCATTCTCAATATGCAATATATCTGAATTTTATAACCGCTCGTGCCCCTCTAAAGGAGCCATGAAGTATTTCTTCGCCGAACAAATTTAACACATCCTCTGCCTGTCAAATTCATAGCTTGTTTGTTATCGCGCAAGGGAAAGTTTTGATAAAATATCCGGAACTTGACCCCCGCCTCGGTCCGCAATCCCAACCCGACAGAGTGTTTGCCAGTCTTAGGCTCTAGAACTCCAGCATTAAACAGGCTTAATCGGGTTAAACTACTGTGTTGGAGAGAGTCCCGAGGCGTAACATTGCCGAGCAACCCCGCACCGTCCCACGGCACAAGGGAATGCGCTCTTAGAGGCAAATTTTACCCCAGAAACGGAACTAGGGGATTACAGCTCACCCTGGGCTTACAGGTAGAAAGGCACGAGTCCGTAACTGCCGGGAGAAAAGACGATCGCAAAACGTCACCGTCGTTCTTTCTGCCCAAAACAGTCGGGCGATTCAAAACACTGCCTAGCCACTCTATTACTGACGGGAATTCCTCTCCCATTAAAACTGTCGTTTATTGCGGAAGTCTTTTTACCGCATCTGAGAGATGAAAAAAAAATGTTGGTGGATCGCTACAGTTGTGCTGGTGAGTGCTTGTGGCGTCCCCTCCGTGGTTCATGCTGAGCCAAATCGCTTCGGAAATCGAAACGCGCCCGATCGCTTTGAGGCGGCACAGTCACAACCCCTCCCCCTGGGGCAGACTCAGGAAAACTTCGCTTCCCCCCTCCTCGATGAGTCCCACAACCTCGCAACTCTACAGGGCAAATCTGAGGAGAATCCCGGTAGGGCCGCACTGGCATCCGAACGGTTTGCAAAAGTAGAAGCCTATATCCTGGAGGGGCAACCGGCAGCTATCCTTTATCTTCGGGATATTCCGGCGATCGCCTTTCTCGGATCCACTCCGGAGGCTTCTTCTAGTAAGTCTTGCCCCACACTCCCGGAGGTGGTTTCGCAAGTTGATACCTTGTCAAACTCTACCGCAAATAAAACCGCTGTCAGCTCTACCCTCGCCACCCATACCATTCCATCTCTCGTGCAAGCATCGCCCCCTGAAAGTCTCGCCGATCCGATGTGGAGAGCTTCGGAAATCGCCGCTAAACTCGAACAAATCCAATCGCGCGATATTGCCTCGGAAATTACGGTCAGTTGGGATGGGAAAGTCGATGATTCTGGCAATGAGGTGGCGGAAAGCTATCTGATTAAAGTTAAGGATGAGGAATTAGTCCGCATCGATCCTCAAACCCGACTTCCCGACACGACCAATAACCTCGCCGAAGATGCCCTCCAAATCACCAATCGATTGCGCCGACTGCTTGGCAATGCACCCCCGATCGCAGAAATTGCCAACAAACCTAAGCCCAAACCCGTCTCTCCCGCCGAACCGGCGATCGCTTACAACGTTCAATATCAAGTGGATGGCTGGGCCTCTTGGTATGGTCCGGGTTTTCACGGACGTCTCAGCGCCAGTGGCGAAGTCTTCAATCAAAATGCCCTGACGGCGGCTCATCTTCATCTCCCTTTCGGTACCCGGGTGCGCGTTACGAATTTGAACAGCGGTCTGTCTGTGGTAGTTCGCATTAACGATCGCGGTCCGTATGTCGGAAACCGAATTATCGATCTATCCGCCGCCGCCGCCCGCGCGATCGGCATGATCGAAAGTGGCGTAGCCCCCGTGCGCGTCGAAATTTTAAATTAATCCACTGCACAAGTCCCAGGACTAACCACAAGCCCTGGGGCGATCGCTCCGCCCTCAGCCCCCTGTCCCCTCCTCAAGGTCAATCCCATTTGGTCACAGGAATTATGCTACATACTTTGAGAATTGATAGACATAATGCCCAGCCCGTTCATCACTCTTGATGAATCTGCAAATAAGTTTTTCAAAATAGTTTCAAGAGATATAACATGGCAGTTTTTAATAAAACATATTGCAATTAATTGGATTTAAAATTAAAGCTTTTTGAACGAATAAAAAATACATTTTTAAGTTCATAAATATAGCGTTTTTCTTGGCTATTTTATTAGCCCAGATTTGCTTTTTCAACTCCCTTGAAAAAATACCGCACCCCAGGCAGTGCAGGCAGGGGCGTGACCCCCCACACCACTGGGGAGGACCATCGCATCTGGAGAATTAGGGGGCTACGCCCCTGGTGCGGTGGAAGATACCTGTGGTGCGTAACCGCCGACCCCACGGTGGGAGACCAGGAACCCCTGGAGAGTCGGCGGTCACGCACCCTACCGTCGCAATAACATTTTTGAGCTAAAATTTATTCTCAAAACCCGAAAAAAATTAACGATTTAATCAATAATTCCTATTCGTTTGGAGGAGTTTATCTCGAGGTTATAAAATCTCTCGATCGAGATTAATTTTCAGCACAGAGCAATGCGCGTTTCCTAGGAATTATCCTCCTCATTTTGAAGTACGGGATGGGACATAACCTGGGATTTTGGGGAATAAATTAGAGGACATAAAATTCAAAGGAATTGCAATTGCGTATCGGAGAACAAAGAAATGAGATAAACTACTTAGGGTCAGAAAAGAAAAGATAGAGGGGGTTTTTGTGCGCCTGTTTAGAACTGTTGCGGGTTTACGTTGCTATTTAGAATTGCATCGGGCGGGACAGACAGTGGGTCTCGTTCCGACAATGGGAGCCTTGCACGTGGGTCATTTAAGTTTAATTCAACAAGCCAGACGGGAAAATGAAATTGCGATCGTCAGCATTTTCGTAAACCCGCTGCAATTTGGTCCGACGGAAGATTTTGAGAAATATCCGAGAAGCTTAGAGGGCGATCGCCAACGCTGTGAAGAAGCGGGAGTCGATGCGATTTTCGTACCCAGTGCCGAGGAAATGGGAGTGGCGGGGGAGTCCTCCGAGCATTGCGTGCAGGTGGTACCCCCCGAGTCCATGACATCAGTGCTGTGCGGTCGCAGCCGGATCGGCCACTTTCAAGGTGTTACCACAATTGTAGCAAAACTTTTCAATACCATCTGGCCCGATCGCGCTTATTTTGGCAAAAAAGATGCCCAACAGCTAGCAATTATTCGGCAGATGGTGGCGGATCTGAAGTGGCCCGTGGAGATTGTGGCATGTCCGATCGTGCGGGAGTCATCGGGACTGGCGATGAGTTCGCGCAACCAGTATCTCAGCGAGAGCGAAAAAGAACGCGCATCAGTCCTGTATCGCAGTTTACAAAAAGCCGCGAAAAAATTTAGCGCCGGCGATGCCACCAATAGGGGTATAATTGCGGCGGTAAAATCGGAACTGGCAACAGTTCCAGAAGTTAAATTGGAGTATTGTACTCTCGTGGATCCGACCACGCTCAGACCATTAGAAACCGTCGAGCGCGCGGGATTGTTAGCGATCGCCGCGCAAGTGGGTCAAACTCGCTTAATCGACAACATTATCCTGAAAAATCGCCAACCCATTGTAGCCATTGATGGTCCAGCGGGGGCGGGGAAATCCACCGTAGCTCGTTTGGTCGCTAAAGAATTGGGCTTGATGTATTTGGACACTGGTGCAATGTATCGAGCGCTAACCTGGCAGGTTCTCGAATGGGGAATTTCCCTGGATGACGAACCGGCGATCGCGGAAGTGGCCAGTACCGCCAAAATCGAACTCGCGGATCCCGAAGACGAGGGTACTCCGACTCGAGTCTTGATAAACGGACATGACGTCACCCAAGCCATTCGCTCTTCTATCGTTACGGCTCATGTCTCCGACATTTCGAGTTACAAAAGCGTCCGCCGTCACCTGGTTTGCCTACAGCAGAAATTTGGAGAAAGAGGCGGCGTTGTGGTAGAGGGTCGAGACATCGGCACCCATGTCTTCCCCGATGCGGAACTTAAGATTTTTTTAACCGCCTCGGTAGGAGAGCGAGCTCGCCGACGTCAGAAAGACCTGACAAATCGAGGAGAACAAGAAATTCCCCTCGAACAGCTAGCGACACAAATTGAGCAACGCGATCGCAAGGATAGCACCCGCAAAATTGCACCCTTGACAAAAGCTAAAACTGCGATTGAAATAGAAACGGATGGGCGTACTGTGGATGAAGTCGTCCGAGAAATTGTCAAACACTACCGCCAAAGAGGTTTGGGGAATGAATATCACTCGCTCGGCAATGATAAACGTTAATTCCCGGCCAATCCGAAGTTAGCCGTTAAAACAATTCTTACGGTGTCACCCTTCAAGCCAATAGGTAATGACGAACCCTGGAAACTCCATCCAGATAAACAAGGTTCGCTTATCGTGGTTTAGGGTCTAGAAACTGTAAAAGACACGGTACGCGATCGGGTACGCTTTGCGTTTGCTATTTTTCATTGCCATCAGTGTGGAATGAAAAGTCCCAGGAAGCGCTATTCCGCCTCAGTTTCCGAGGCGGTAAGGTAGCCCGAGGGGGAGGGGAAACGCGATCGCGTTTCCCCCTGGAATTTGTGAATTTACTCTCCCCCGGTTTGAGATAATCACAATTAAGGCAGGAGCGTGAAATTGATAGAGATTCATCGCTTATTTTCTAAAAAATTTATGGCCTTGACCATTCTGGCTGCAACGGGGGTGATAATGGCTGGAATGCTCCTGCCTTCCACCCCGGTTTTTTCGCAAGGGATGCTGGCAAGAATGTCTTTGAGTGGGGAAAACGCCCAAGCGCAACCCAATTTGCTAATCGTCCAAGACACCTCACGGGGAAGGATGGAGGACTTCAGCATTTCCCTTGCCCAACTCTCCGCAGAAAAAGAAAAAAAGCTGACGTTTGCCGTCCCCGCCTCTTTTGAAGGTCAAACCATTTATGATGTCGCCCTGGCAAATAACGAAAAAGTCATCGCTTTAACTTTTGATGATGGACCTTGGCCGAAATACACCGAGCAAGTGCTAAATATTCTCAAAGAAAATAACATTAAAGCGACCTTTTTCTTGATTGGCCAACACCTCAAAGCTCATCCCGAAATCGGGAAAAAAGTGGTAGAAGAAGGTCACGCCATTGCCAACCACACGTGGAATCACCATTATCATCCCGTGAGTCAGGCGATCGCCGCTAAAGAACTCGGGGACACCGCCGCATTAATTTACGAATTGACCGGGGTAAAAACCTCGCTTTTTCGTCCGCCAGGAGGGGTTTTAACCAATGGATTGGTCGCTTACGCCCACAGTCAAAATTACTTGGTGGCCATGTGGTCTTCTGATGCCCAAGAATCTTCCTATCCCTCGACTCAAACCCTGATTAACAACGTGCTGACCACGGCTAGACCGGGTGGAATTGTCCTCATGCACGATGGAGGTGGCGATCGCTCTACAACCGTGAAAGCTCTCCCCACCATTATTGCCGAACTGCGAAATCAAGGCTATCGATTTGTCACCCTCACAGAACTGTTGGAAATTTACGACACACAACAACAAACTCCCATAGCAGAAAACACCGACACTCCCCCAACACCCCTCCCCGATCCGATTAACTAAGGGTTCATCGCCTCGTGCCATTCTTGATAGTTTTTATCACCGCTTGATTCAGGGCACGGCATTCCCGTGTCCCTAACTTTCCCCCTCATTCAGGCATAAAAAACGGCATTATACCAACATTTGTTCGTCCGAAATCCGGTAAAAAACAGTCCAAACGCGATTTATTACATTTCTTCCCCTCCAAAGCCTTTTCCCCCTACTATCCCGGTTTTTTTAATGCTTCTACCTGAAATTAGGTTAAGTCAAAAAAATAACTTTTCCCTAAAATAAACCGACTCGATTTCTTCATTCTCCCGGGGCACCAAAGCCGCCGAACGCGACAAAATACCATCCGGTTTTTGACCGCTAAAATCCTGTTTTAACTGTTATAGCAGTTCTCATATGGGTGAGGTAACGAATTTTTACTTCGGAGGTGCCGACGCGGTTAGGACTATTCGTCTGCGTACCACATCAAGAAAGAGACCTGTTATATTTCACCACCCCCAAGGATGGAAAAAAACTATCCCGATAAGCGCAATAGTTGTTTATCCCTAGTCCAACTCCAGGGATGGAAAAACTATCCCGATAAGCGCAATAGTTGTTTATCCCTAGTCCAACCTCAGGGATGGAAAAAACTATCCCGATAAGCGCAATAGTTGTTTATCCCTAGTCCAACCCCAGGGATGGAAAAACTATCTCGATAAGCGCAATAGTTTTTTATGCCTAGTCCAACCCCAGGGATGGAAAAACTATCCCGATGTCCGCAATAGTTTTTTATCCCTAGTCCAACCTCAGGGATGGAAAAAACTATCCCGATTTCCGCAATAGTTGTTTATGCCTAGTCCAACTC
>NZ_JAYFEQ010000715.1:0-601 GCF_055795085.1 Phormidium sp. CCY1219
TTATCGTTTGAACCGGACAGGGCGAATTGGCCATCGGGGGAGAGGGCCACGGCGCTTACCCAGCCATTATGCCCGCTGAGGGTTCGCAGCAGTGGGCCGCCGGGGGGCGTCAGGTTTGCCGTGAGGGGGCGCAACCAGGTTTTTCCCCGCCATTGTTTGGCGGTTTCCAGTAGGGTTTGCAGGTCGGGGGTGTCAAATGACAACAATCGGCCTAGCAGTTGTCCCGCCAGTTGCGCCGGATCCCGTTCTAGAATATGAGCGGAGAGTCGCAGTGCCCCGGCGATGGATTGCCAGGTTTGGAGGCATGGTGAGGATGGCAATATATCGGCGGTAATGGCTAATTCGTAATCTTCAATCAGCGCTGGCACGCCCAATGCAGCGATTTTGGACTCGATAAAGTCAAAATCACTCAGCAATTGGTGCAGGCGTTGGGGTTGGGCGCGGCCCACCAGATGACTGGGCAGGGTCTCGAGGGCATAGCGTTGCTTTTCGGGCGATAATTTGCTTAATCGGTGTCTGAAGTTGCTCATCAGAAATTAGGGTTGGTAAGGGGGAGAACGGAAACCCTCGTCATTTATGCGTAGGGAGGAGTTCTCCCCCC
>NZ_JAYFEQ010000716.1:0-48298 GCF_055795085.1 Phormidium sp. CCY1219
GGGGGAGAACTCCTCCCTACGCATAAATGACGAGGGTTTCCGTTCTCCCCCTTACCAACCCTAATTTCTGATGACTAACTTAATGCCAGCTAACTGACATTTATAGTCCAGCATCTCAATTAGCTTGCCGTCAAGTATTTGTACAAAATTCTGGTTATTGCGCTTCCCAATATTTACTTTCTGCTTCCATCCCTCGTTCTTTCCCACTACTAAAATATCGAGACCATTAGATTTGACATAATTGATTATGTCACTGTGGAACCGGTGAAAAATTATTTCTGCTAAAGGCTTTTTATAGATGGCTTTAGACCGTTTATAAAGAGCTAAAAAACTACCTTTAAGCTTGTCTTTGTACTTGGGTATTTTGGGGTTAGTTAAATATTTTTCTGGGTTAATCCTCAAATTATTATAGGCTTTAAAATAACCGCTCCAAGCCTGACATACCTGCCTAATTAAAGAGCAAGCTATCTTCGTCGATCGCATTTGCTGGTAGGCATCTGAATCGGCAACTAAGTGATACAGCTTGGTGTTAGAGCATACTTGACCCCTGTGGAAGAATCCTTGCCTCATGTAATAATTACAGAGGTGATAGAGGTTTTTGGCTTTAAAGCAGATAGCATCACACTGTCGCTAGTATTTATCAGTCTTCTTGATTAGATGCCTTTCCACTAACTGCATCTCGTTTTTTCCTCTGTGCTGAACGCCGTCCGTAGATTTTTGCTGAGAAGGAAGGCATTAGTGACTTTGACCACTTTATCAAGTTCCATTGTTTATTAATTAATCTCGGATTTTAGCATAACATCAAAGAGAATTGTCAAGTTTTGTCTAGGAGGGTGGATAATTTTGTTGAACTATTAAAAGCCCGCTAACATAATCAGTTGGAATCAGGATGAATTTTTTTCACGTCAAAGGGTACCGAGCGAATATCATGGACTGCAAAACAAGTCAACTATCGAAGGCCAGAAAAATCAGAAAAAAGCAGTGGGTCGGGGTGGCGATCGCCATTCGCGCCATTCGCGTCAGCGCGATTACCACCATTCACCTCCTGACGTTCGCTCCTCTCTCGATGTCTGCCCCTCTCGCCCAACTCCCACTCCCGCAAACCCAAACTCCTACAGAAGAATCCCCCGACACTTCAGACCCCAACGCCGAATCCGCGCCCGATTCACCGGAAGAGTCTCCCCCAACCTCCAACCCTTTGGATGGATTGTTGGACTTTGGTGCGAATCCCTCCACAATTCCCCAAACTCCGATTTACCTGGACGGACGCCAACTCTTTTCTGTGGCGCTCACGGAATCCTATCGAGATAACGCCATCGAAAATCAACTCAAAGAGCTGTTAAAAAAGGATTTGGATGCCGAACAACTGCAAGTGTTCCCCGCACTGCTCAATCGTTTACCAGTCATCTATGCGAAGTGGTCGCCCCAAGAAGACCCCATCAGTCTCTTGACGGTGACTACCTTAGATGCGGAACTCCAAGGTCTGCCTCCCGAAACCCTGGCACAACAGTGGTCAGAACAAATTCGGCAGGCGTTACTGCGCGCAGAACAAGAACGCCAACCCCAGTATCTCCTCGAACAGGCATTTTTGGGCGGGGCGATCGCCTGCGGTACCCTGGTGGCGAGTTTGGCTCTCCTGCTGGTGCAAAGACAGCTCGCTCGCAAACGCAATACCATCGCCTCGGAAACCTCCCCACCGGAAACCTTGCCTGATATTCAAGCGGTTCCGACTTCCAGTTCCCCGGAACCGAATCCCGTGGAGTCGGAATCCGCCATTGAGCGACAACAAACCGAATCCATCTCTGAGTTGCAACACAAAATGTCTCTGCGCCAGCAACTCAACCTCAACGATCTCGGTCGTCGGGTGGTTCAATTCACTCAAGTTGTGGTGTGGGGCGGTGGATTCTATCTGATTGTGGGCCTGTTTCCCTATACCCGCTGGATCCAGCCCGTGATGCTCTCTGTGTTGCCCCTCCCTTTGAAGTTGCTCGTGGTTCTCTTCGGCACCTATGTGGGGGTGCGGGTGAGCGCGGTGTTAATCGATCGCTTCTTTTCTGCCCTGCAAGATGGCACCTTCCTGGATGCGGATGCCTCTCGCCGCGTTGCTTTGCGCTTTTCCACATTCTCTGCGGTATTCAAAAGTCTCAGCGCTGCTACTTTAATCGGTATCGGCATCCTCATGGCAATGGGGGCGATCGGCATCGACCTCGGCCCGATTCTCGCCGGTGCTGGAATCATTGGTTTGGGCATTTCTCTGGCGTCCCAAAGCTTAATCAAAGACACCATTAATGGCTTTCTAATCTTGTTTGAAGACCAATTCGCTGTGGGTGATGTGATCGTGGTCGGCGATGTGGGCGGCTTGGTGGAAAATATGAACCTCCGGATTACTCAACTTCGCAATGGAGAAGGTCGTCTGATTACGATTCCCAATGGGGCGATTGCGATCGTACAAAATCTCTCGAAAGAATGGGCGCGGGTAGACCTCACTATCGAGGTGTCTTATGACAGCAATGTGGATAAAGTCCTGGCGGTTCTGCAAGAATTGGCGGATGACATTTACAGCCAGCGTCAATGGCGCGAGAAAATTATCGATCGCCCGGAAGTATTGGGCATTGACGATATCGACCACGCCGGCATTTTAATCCGCATCTGGATTAAAACTAAACCCCTACAACACTGGAGTGTCGGACGCGAGTTCCGCCGTCGGATTAAAATCCTTTTGGATGACATGCAAATCGACATCGGCGTGCCGCAACAATCGGTGGTGTTCCAAAGTTCCCTGGAATTGCTCAACAATGGCCGCAATGGCAATGGCGATCGCCCACAACATCTCCTCTCAGAATCTTCCGAATCTGAAGTAAAATAACTTCCACGGTAACGCCGAGAGAACCTCCGGGCGGTGGGTTCCACTCTTGCCGGCGGTGGGCGTTGCCCACCCTACCGGTGCTACGGACTTGTTATTAAATTGACGGAACATATTGCGTTGCTTTCCCTGAAATGAGGGACTAGACTTTGCCTAATCCCCTTCTTTAAGTCGCGATCGCCAATTCAATGCCAAGCGGCTTAACTGCCCTGTTTTTGTAAATAGTCTTGCAGTGCTTCTGACCCGCCAATGTATTCTCCGTCGATAAACACTTGGGGGACGGTATTTGCCCCGCTCATCGCCCGCAAAGACCGATTGGATACATCTTTGTTCAACAGCAGTTCTTCAAATTCAATGTTGCGCTCTTTTAACGCTTGCTTCGCCCGGGCACAATACGGACATCCTTCTTTGGTGATAATCGACACGCATTTTGGCTCTTTTGCGTCGGGATTGATGTAGTTGAGCATCGTATCGGCATCGGAGACTTCATACGGATCTCCCTCAACTTCGGGTTCGATAAACATCTTTTCGATGACCCCATCTTTGACCAGCATCGAGTAGCGCCACGATCGCTGACCGAACCCTAAGTTTTCTTTGTCCACCAACATTCCCATTTTGTCGGTAAATTCCCCATTTCCATCGGGCACAAAGGTGATGTTTTTGGCATTTTGTTCTTTCTGCCATTCATTCATCACAAAGGTATCGTTGACGGAAATACAAATAATGTCGTCAACGCCATTTTCTTCAAAAACTTGCGCTAATTCGTTGTAGCGGGGCACGTGGGATGAAGAACAGGTGGGCGTAAATGCCCCGGGAAGGGCAAAGGCAACGACGGTTTTCCCCCCAAACAAATCCTGGGTTGTCACCTCGCGCCATTCTCCATCCTGACGGATTTTAAACGTTGCCTCGGGCACTTTTTGTCCTTCTCGATTTTGTACCACGATTGATTCTCCTGCGATCGACGTCAATTGTTCAAACTGTACTCACTGGGCGTTTTTTTCAAAACCCCTGCCACAAGCGTACCAGACTCAGAAAGAATTGTGGATCCTGTCCTCACCATCGCCACAATTCCCGCCTCGCCCACTTCTCGGGGATAACGAATAACGAACTGACAATTACTGCCATCCGATTAAACTTCTTTGCTCCCAGACCATCAACACGCCGGCGATCGCCATTGAGGCAAAGACGATTTGGCGAAAGGTGTTTTCGTTCATCTTCCTGAGAATGTATCGTCCGAGAAGGTTAGCCGGTAAGGCAGCTAGCCCGATCGCCAGTCCGTACAGGAGATACTGCGGCGTTAATGCACCAAAGGCGAAATATGTCAACATCTTGGCGACGTGAATCACCACCACATGGGAGGCTTTGGTGGCAATCATTTCTTCTTTAACCAAACCATATTTCAAATAAAGTGGATTCAACAGCGGACCGCTACTGCCGATCGCGCCGGAAATAAACGCATAGAAAAACCCTCCGGGCAAAAAATGCCAATCGCGCACCTGCAAGGCACTCTCTTTTTTCTTCAACCAAAAGCCGACAATGCTAATCACCAGAAAAACGCCAATTAGCAATTGCAGCCATTCGAGATCCAAATGGGTAAAGGTATAGGCCCCAAGTACCGCACCGGCGATCGCGCCAGGAAAATACCACCGATTCACCGTCCAATTAATATCCCCCCAAAATAAACCAATGCGCTGCGAGTTCCCCACTAACATCCCGGTGGTAATCACTGGCGCGACCGCTAGTGGCCCCAACATGAAATTTACCAGGGGAATCAGCACAATGGGACTCCCACCACCCGCTAAGGTACTGATAAACCACGCCACAAAACTCGTCAGGATGAGGGGCATCAAAAACATGAGTCAAATTGGAAAAAATTATTAAGCTTCTTTTTTTATTGTGACATCTTTGGTAGAGTTATAGATTAACGATTGACAAAACTCCTGGCTTCCGAGGCGCGAAACATCAGTGAAGGGAAAAGCAAAGCATCGGTACTTCAGCGCGATCGCCCTCGCGCTACTGTGTTTTTTACTCGCGATCGCCATTCCTTCACCGCCATTGGCCCTGGCGATCGCTCATTACCCCAGTGACGAAATCCCAGGCACTCAAAACGTGACTTTTCCGGCCCTCCCCAATCCGTCTTCCGCCGAAAACACTCAACCCTCTTCCCCTAACAATTCCAACCCCCTGTTTGGCGCAATTGACTTTCACGTTCATTCTGCACCAGATATCATCAACCGCAGCATCGATGATTTTGAATTGGCGCAGATGGCGGCAAATGCCGGGATGAAAGCGATCGTCTTGAAAAATCACGTCACCACCACCGCCGATCGCGCAGTTTTAGCCAGCAAAATCGTTCCCAACATCGAAATTTTTGGCGGAATCGTGTTAAATCAACCGGTGGGCGGCATCAACCCGGATGCGGTGGAAGCAATGACCAAACTCGGGGGCGATCGCGCCAAAATTGTTTGGTTGCCTACTACCGATGCCGACTATCATCTGAAAGTGTTTGACAAACCCGGCCCCGGCATCAAAATCGCCGAAAACGGCACCCTTTCTCCCCAAACCGAAGGGTTGCTCAAACTCATCGCCGAGAAACATTTAATCCTCGAAACCGGCCACATTTCCCCCACAGAAGTCATGCTCGTCATTGACAAAGCACGTCAACTGGGCATCGAAAATATTGTCGTCACTCATGCAATGGCTGATGTTCCGGGATTATCCCTCGACCAGATGCGTCACTGTGCGGAAATGGGCGCGATTTTAGAACTAGCATTCGTCAATGAATTGATGGGAGAAAATGCAGTGGCGGCGGGCCATGACAAATGGCATCGGGTTTCTGTGGCTGAAATGGCACAAGCCATTCGCGCGATCGGGGCGCAGCATTTTATCCTCAGCACCGATTTGGGTCGCCCCGGCGATCCCCTGCCGGCAGAAGGCTACAAACGCTTTCTAGAAAAGTTGCTCGCCGCCGGCATTTCTCCCCGGGAAATCCAGATAATGAAACGGGAAAATCCCGCCCGTTTATTGGGAATCAAAAGCTAATTTCAAATCGGGGAATAATTCAGAATAACGGTGCTTGACGCCCCGGATTTCATCGGGTAATTTTCCCCTTCCTTGGTTGCGGGGCGTCAAGCACCATACGGTAGGCTGATTTACTCCAAATTGGCGAAAAATTAATCGAGCAAAGCCACAATATGCGGAATAATGTGCAGATGATGAGTAAACAAATAATCCAAGCGATCGCCAATTAAACTCAGAATCAAATCCTCATAACTCATCTGGTACTCTCCCAACCCTTGCACCACCAAACTGGTAACATTTTCCGTGGGACGTTTCAAATCCGGCTTAGGATTAGCTTCCAAGACGTGCAGCACGCCATTTTCATCCGCGCGAATATCAATTCGCACCAAAGTATTCAAACTAAAATCCCAGTAAATTCGCCGCGCTAGCTCGATTAATTCTTGCTTCAATTCTCCGTCATCATTTCCCACCAATCGCATTCGATTCACGGTAATTGCCTTTTTATCCATTGAGGTAAAAATGCGTTCGTCTTTTTCCAAAACGCGCTCAATGGTCGAGAAAGCAAAGGGTTGAGGATTTTTGTGAAATTCCCCCTTTTTGTGGGTGACATAACCACACACCGACACGCAAAACTCGCGCCCAGGGAGATAGGTTTCAATCAGGGCAGTATTGTGAGTCACGCGATGAACCTGTTGCACTGCAGGGGCGATCGCCTCCACAGTATCCACCACATGGATATTTAACGAAGCGCGACCAGAAATCGGTTTAACCAGAAAAGGACCGCGATAGTCACCGAAAGTCTGGGTCAAACGCTCTTGCAAGCGGCGATCGCCCAAGTCTTGGGACGGGTGCCAGGTCATAAATGGAGCGGTTTTAATTCCTAACGCTTGCAATTCCCGTTTGAAGGCATGTTTGTTATCCAGGGTAGAGCTATTAAGCGGGTTATGTCCCACATAAGGCACCCCCAGCATTTCCAATAAAGCCGGCGTGTGTGCCACGGGATTGTAGCCTTGCACTCCCCCGGTATTCAACCATGCCAAATGGATATTGTATTGCTTCAGTTTTGCCGGCAATGTCATATCATCCGCCATGACAAAAACATGCTGAAATCCGATCGCGCGCAGGGCATTGGCAATATCATGGGCCACTGCTTCATAGGTTTTCGTAGCTCGTGGATTGTGGGTTTTGTAAATAACTGCGCCTTCGCGGTTGGGATCGCCGCCATGAATCACGGCGATTCGCAAGCGCGAAAACAGTTTTTCCAGATAAGTTGGCAGTAACGTAATGTTGTAGTCGAAGTGGGTTTTCGGCAGGGTTTTTGCAGTCATTTGCAGTTTGATTGGCAATCCTAGATGGTGGATGGTTTTTTCGGAATGAATGGGCGAAAACTCTGGGGAAAATCCAGTTTTTCGCGCGGGAGTGAGAGGAGCGAAAACTTGTGGGGCGCGCTTATGCCTTCTGGGTCGATTGGCTGGATTTGGCGAGATAAATGCCCACTAACACCACGGCAAAAGCTAAGCCATTAGAAAATGTTAATTGTTCGGCAAAGAAAATCCAAGCTAAAATGGTCGTCAGAATCGGTTCGAGTAGCAGGGCGATCGCCACGAAAGCGGCAGACAATCGCTTCAGGCTATGCACCAGCAATCCTTGGCCGATCGCTTGGCAAATGACCGCCAGGGCGATCGCGCTCAACCATCCGGTGGGACTGGCGGGAAACACTCTCGTTTCGGTACACAGGACGATTGGCAGAGTTAACAGGGTGCCGATCGCGCAGCGCCACAGCAAAATCCGACTCGCCGGCAATTTTCCGCGCAGTTGTTCCACGATTAATAAATTAATCCCGTAAAACATCGCCGACACTAATGCTGCTGCATCGCCAAGAAAATTTTCCGTGGCAATCTGCAAGTCGCTGACACCCAGGGCGATCGCCCCCACTAGGGCGATCGCCATCCCACTTAAAAATCTGCCGTCAAAACGCCTCCCCCAAATCAACCACCCTCCCAAACAGGTAAAAATCGGGGTCAGGTTTCGCAGTACGGTAGAATTGGCAACCCTGGTTTGCGTCAGGGACCAGGCCCAAAATCCGAGAGAGGTAGACGCAACGGTGCCCACTGCAATTAACAACCAGAAATCCTCTCGGGTGAGCGATCGCTTCTCTCGCGTTAGCGTCTCATCCGTCAATCTCGCCCGTTGCTGATTCAGGGCGGTCCATCCTCCCAACACCACCGAAGCAATCCACAACCGATTAAAAATGGTGGCATTCGGACCGAGTTCGAGTTCCATCCAGCGGATAAAAATAGCCGCAAAAGAAACCGCAATTAATGCAATTGATAGGGAAAGGAATGCCATCAGCACCGAGGTTGGCTTTATCTGTAACTGCGGCAATTCCAGCTTATTGGTCATCGGGATTTTTTCATTAGAAGCGCATTTCTCATCATGCCACAGACCGTGGTATTTGCGCTGATTTCCTATCGGGCAAGTCAACGCTTTTTTTGAGGATTCCCCGCAGACGCAGGAAAGCTTGCTTGCGCCGCCACTTCTTTTTGTACTGGGGCTTTTTGCGATCGCTTTTTCACCGCCCCCACCCCTTCTGTGCAGGAAACAATCGGTTTCATTGTCGGAAAATCCCTGTCGCCAGACAGGGATTTTCCCCAGGTGAATCGTTGCCAAAATTTGCCAACCCAGTGCGGTTATTTTGCTCGTCTTTCAGTTGCACGGTAAAAGCCATACTCAGGTGAACTACCCCAATGTTCATGTCGGTTTTAACGTCGATATCCTCTACGGGAATGTCGCTTTCTTTAATGCGCTCTACAACGTTTTGAACGGTGGTAATGGCTCGATCTACCCCCATTTGAACGACTTGCTCGCTCAGTTCTGCACTTCCCTGTGCCATTGCATTCGCCTGTTCTGTCGCTTTTTCGCTGAGTTTGCCGATGTCTCCTAGGTTCATTGCTCTCCATTGCGATAAGTGGTTGTTTTCTATCATAGGGGCGATCGCGTTCTTTTTTCGCCTTAGGCGCTTAATTTTTTAGCGCTTCAATATTTCCCTCTATCGGTGTAACGCTCTTTTCTCTTTCATCTTCTAGCTTGAGCCGCTTTCGCTTTCCCTAAATTTTATTGCAAATTTTATGAAAAATATCCCTTAGCATTTGGCTCCTATCGCCCCTCGAAATCCGGCCAAATTGTTATGGTTTCCCGACATTTGCCCGGACAATCCCTCTTATCCGCAGCGGCGAGGTGGAGAATTGCCGGAAAGGGGTAACTCGGCGAAGCATTCACCCACTCTCCCCACCTCACCCGCATTCAAATTGACAAATTGACTCTCTCGCTGATGAATTGAGTCTCGCCATTTGAATACCACAAAAAAATCATTTCGTCAAGAGCATAAGGGAATAAAATTAAGAAAAATACCGCAACTGAGGACTCAGTTGGTCTCCAGAATACAGTTGTGAAAAGTTTTAAATTAGCCCCCATCGGAACCACTCTGTCCGCATTTGGCTCTCCCTTTCTCCGGTGCGGCTTTTTTTGCTCGATCGCCGCAATTCAAACACAAAAAAACCCTCTCCTGGGGTGAGGAGCAGGGTTTTTCAAGGAAGGTGTACCAGCATGTTTATCTTTCTGCTTCTATTGTGCCCATTAAAATGGGTTTTGACATCAGGAAAAATACGAGTTTTTCGATTTTAATCCTTCCGTAAATATGCGGAAAAATTGCCCCTCTTCTCCGCAGTTTTACTCAGGCGTTCTGCGCGCCTAGCCCCACCCGGGTGAGGGGCTAACCCCTTGACAATGCGCGGGGAAATAGCGGATTGTATTTAACAAAATCCCGACTAACAGAGCGATCGGGCGGGCAAAACCGATAAAATAACCGCCATCACCCTTTAGGGCGCATTTCCCCTCTATCCATTTTCCACCCTAAACCTTTGAATGTAACGATGATTTATGACTATATTATTGTCGGTGCCGGTTCGGCGGGTTGCGTCCTCGCCCACCGCTTGAGTACCGATGCCAATATCCGGGTTTTGTTATTAGAAGCGGGAAAACGCGATCGCCAGCTTGCCATTCACATTCCGGCTGGATTTTCCCAAGTATTTCACAGCGAATTGGACTGGAATTATTACACCGAACCACAGGCCCACATGAATCAGCGCCAACTGTATTGGCCCCGGGGCAAAGTCCTCGGGGGTAGCAGTTCTATCAATGCGATGATTTACATTCGCGGACACCAACAAGATTACGATAATTGGGCAAAATTAGGCAATTTTGGCTGGGGATTTTCCGATTTGCTGCCCTATTTCAAAAAAGCGGAAAATTACCAAGTCAGTACGGGTGAATTGTACGGAACTCGGGGATTGCTCAATGTGGAATCTTTACGCGACAAAAATATCTTGTCTCGCGCCTTTGTGGAAGCAGGGGTAGAAATGGGTTTGCAGCGTCGGGAGGATTTGAATCACCCAGAGGCGGAAGGGGTGGGATTTTATCCGGTGACGCAAAAACAGGGTCGCCGTCATAGCGCCGCCGCCGCCTATTTATCTCCCTGTCGCGATCGCAAAAACCTGCAGATTCGCACCGAAACCTTGGTGACTCGTCTGTTATTTGAAGGCACTCGAGTGGTGGGAGTGGAATTCGTCGGTCCGGGGGGAAAATGCGATCGCGCCTATAGCAACCGCGAGGTGATTCTCGCCGGCGGGGCGATTAATTCTCCTCAGCTTCTCATGCTTTCGGGAATTGGCGATCGCGATCGTTTGCAGTCTTTGAACATTCCCGTGGTGGTACATTTGCCCGGAGTCGGAGAAAATCTGCAGGATCATTTAATCGCTGGCGTGGTTTATCAATGCAAACAACCCATTTCCTTAGATAAAGCAAATACAGCGGCAAACTGGCTGCAATATTTGCTATTCAAACGCGGACCGCTGACTTCTAATATTGCCGAAGCCGGAGGATTTGTCAAAACTCAATCGGATTTGTTACAACCAGATATCCAATTTCATTTCGCGCCGCTTTATTTCTTGGAACATGGGTTGCAAAAACCCCGGGGACATGGGTTCAGTTTGGGGGCAACGTTGTTGCATCCGGAAAGTCGCGGTTCGATTCGTTTAGCTTCCTCTTCTGCATTCGATGCACCGCGCATTCAACCGAATTATCTGGCGAGGGAGGCGGATTTACGGGTGTTAAGCGCGGGGATAAAACTCTGTCGAAACATTCTGCAAGCATCGCCGTTCGATGGCTTTCGCGGGGGGGAGGTTTTTCCGGGATCCGAGTGCCAGGAAGAAGAAGAGATTGCCGAATTTATTCGCAATAGTGCCGAAACCCTTTATCATCCGGCGGGTACTTGTAAAATGGGAAGCGATTCCCTGGCGGTGGTGAATTCGCGCTTGCAAGTGTATGGGGTGGAAAATTTGCGGGTGGTGGATGCGTCGATTATGCCTGCGGTTGTTGGGGGGAATACTCATGCACCTACTGTGGCGATCGCGGAAAAAGCGGCAGATTTGTTACGCTCAAACTATTGATAGCTGTGTCAAGCGAAGTGAAAGGAGACGGGACAAAATGAGCGAAAAAATGAAATTGTTGCGGGCGATCGCGGGGAAAAATCGCGGGTTGCTCGCTTCGCCTGAAGAAAAAATCGAAATTCTTAATGCGATCGCCGATTTAGAAGCGCAAAATCCCACGGAATCCCCCACGGAAGCGAGGGATCTCTTGGGAGGGGACTGGCGTCTGCTTTATACCACCAGTGGCGATTTATTAAATCTCGATTTACCCCCTATCATTGGGTTGGGGCAAATCTATCAGTGCATTCGCCCCGCTACTGGGGAACTTTACAATATCGCGGAAATTCTCGGATTGCCGTTTTTGGATGGAATTGTGTCCGTTACGGCAAAAATTCAACCGCTTTCGGAACGTCGGGTGGATGTGAAATTCCAGCGCTGGATTGTGGGATTGCAAAATTTAATTGATTATCGCTCTCCCGCTGAATTTGTGGCGCAAATTGAAGCGGGAAAGGATTTTTCTGCCCTCTCGTTTCCTGTCGATCGCGCGGAGCAATACAATTGGCTCGATACCACTTATCTCGATGAGGATTTGCGAATCGGGCGAGGCAACAATGGCAGCATCTATGTGCTGACAAAATCTTAATTTCACCCGGGTTAAATTAGGGGTGGGGGCAGACTGCTGTCCGCCCCCACTGAAACGCTAAAAGCGCTTAAGTTCAACAGATAATCAGTTATCAAATAACTTCTATCATTTTTATGCCGATTGGCTAAATCCTGTGGCAGTTTATCTCCGGCTTACCCAGCGATCCCCTGCGGATTTTAATCGACATTACAGCGACTTGTAGAGGGGTGGGGAAAGATTTTGGCTAACATGTATTGTGCAGGAGCGTTGCTTCTCCCAGGCGAACTCTCTGGATCTGACCCTTTTTGCGGTGCGACGCAAATACCCGTTTGAGCGATCCCCGCCATCAGATCGCTGGTTCGTTTGATGATAATTTCGATGCGCTGGGTCAGTTCTTCAGCGATCGCCATGTTCGGTGCTAGGATGAAAAACGTCTGCACGCCCGTGGGACTGGGAGCAAGCCCAAATTGACAGTCGATGAGTAGGGTCTGAATGGGACTGTCAAAGGAATCGTAAAATCGGTTAAATAGGGCTTGGTAAAAGGAGTCGGCTAGTTCGCGATCGCCAAAGCCAGGTTTAGAAAGCATGGGAGTTCTCTCAAAAAACAACGTTTCGGGGTTCGGGTGATTTCTATATCTTTAGTATCGCCGATCCCGGCAGATTTGGCTGCGATCGCTGTCTATCCTCTATGTGACTGCGATCGGCGATCGGGAGCGATCTACATCCTCAATTCTTGTGTGGAGAATTAGGGCTGGGCGTGATGCAGATCTCTGACATTTTTCTTTCTCTATGCTATAATGTGCGTCCCTTGGATTTGCCTCAGCTAGGAATCTGTCGCCTCTGTCTCGGACTCGTGCAATTCTCTGGAAAGTCCCGTAGAATGGCGCGATCGCTTGCCGACTCCCCCGCAACCTGGGGAAGAAACACCGTCTCCCCCCCCCCAACTTTTTTTATGGGTGGGTTAAGCAAAACTTTATCACAAAAAAGGGCACGTTTGACGTGCCCGAGGTTCTCGTTAATTGTCCAGCTTGAAATACCCTAGGGGAGGAAGGGGAATCACTCTAGGCGAGGGGGTCGATTCCCATATCTACCACAATCTTGCGAAGCAGGGTGATTTGTTGGTTGAATTCGAGGGAGCAAATCTTGCCAAACAAGTTCGATGCTGCATCGGATAGTTTGTAGTAGTCCGGAACCGGGATGACTGTTCCTTCTTCCATCCAAACCGCCAACTGATACCAGAATGCCAGCTTGTTGTTCGCTGAAAGAACGCCATAGGCGCGCGTCAGCGGGGTATTAACCTGGTTGGCTAAATCTTGCATGAACTTTAATTGCTCGTTGGGAGCCATTTCTCTAATCTTGTCGAGCAACCCTTGGGCGAATTGCAGACGCGCTGCACCGGTGGCGGCGGGGGTGATGGAACGCCCCATTTCGGTGTAAATCACCCACAGCAAACCCAGTTGCTCGTCTGCGCTGAGGCGCTTGATGCTCTCTACGGTGGTGCTGACTGCATCCACGGGATTGAACGTTTGGGCGGCGAAGGTGTTGTCGGTGGTAAATGTCATTCGTGAAGTCCTCGTTTGTTCGTGGTTTTCGCTTCTTGTTAACAAATGTAACGAAGAATGACGTTTTGTGAATGCGATCGCGATCGGTTTCCTCGGTGATGTCGATCGCAATCCGGTTGATTTTTCGCCATAAATCGCCTAAAACCTTTTACCTGTAAGGTTTTCACGGATTGTAAACTTTTTTGAATTTATCCGAAAAAATACGGAAAACTCGCCGAGCCGCAACTTCCTCTCCCACCCCGACTTTTTGTTGACAAAATAAAGTTTTTGTGGTAATTAACCAGGAGGCTCTGTACTGCCTAGGAGACAATTTTTGGGGAAATATCAAATTTTAAATTACCAATTAACAACTCATTTAGACGCGATCGCCCGCCAGTTGGTAAAGTTTAAATTTAAAGAATCCATGATTTAACAAACCCACATATTAATGAGGAAAGATGATGGCTAACCCAGATATGCGCGGAGAACTCTATCGCGGGTGGATTCTCTTGCCCCTGGCGGTGGATGATATATTTTTTTACGAGATCCACAGTCCCGAGGGATATCGCAATTACAATCTCATGCCCTTTGACTCCCCGGAGTCAGCTCTCGACTATGCGAGAGGGGAAGTCGATCGCATCGTCGAGATATTTGAGGTGGCATAAGCAGCGCTAGTCACTCGCCCCAGGGAATTCAAACCCCCTGGGGCGATCGAGGGGTTGGTTGAAACCGACTAAAAGCCTTGCCAGATAATGTTTTCACTCGGCTTTTAACCCACTTCAGCGATGAGGCGGGGATTTTAATCCCCGCCGGACTTTCCCGGTTTCTAGCCTCTGCAGGGAGGCCCTACAACCCCAAATCCACTGCAATCCGATGGGCGCAGGCAAATCCGGAAAACGCCACCGCATTTAACCCTTGACCCGGGAAGGTACTATCGCCAACACAGTACAGGCCCGGAATCGAGGTGCGATTAAACGGCATTCCCAACAATCCCATTAACTTGCGTTGGGGAATCGGACCGTAGGTGCCATCCGCGCGATTTAAAAAGCGGCGGTGCGATCGCGGGGTGCCCACTTCCATGTAATCTAACCGTGCATCTAACCCGGGGAAAATCGCTTCTAAGCGATCGATAATCTGCCATCCCGCCTCCTCTTTCTTCGCTTCGTACTCGCCCGGGGTCATCCCCTGCCAATCCTCGATCCAACTGGGGGTAAACACATGCAGGATATGATAGCCTTCCGGGGCTAAGTCCGGATCGAGCAGGGTGGGAATCGAGACAAAAATCGTCCCATAAGGCTGTTCCATCTGGTTCCAGGATTCCACTACAATATGGTGACAAGCGGTATCCGGCGACAAGACAGAGGCTTCCACGCCTAAGTGCAAGCTGAGGAAACTGGGAGATTTTTGGTAGCG
Organism: Phormidium sp. CCY1219; assembly: GCF_055795085.1. Taxonomy (NCBI): domain Bacteria; kingdom Bacillati; phylum Cyanobacteriota; class Cyanophyceae; order Oscillatoriales; family Oscillatoriaceae; genus Phormidium; species Phormidium sp. CCY1219. Next base: position 14,947 of record NZ_JAYFEQ010000716.1, read on the forward strand.
ATCGCGCCATTTGCGTTCCGATCGCGGCAGTTGGCGATCGCCGAGTAACTTATCAAAGGTATCCCAGCGCGTGGCATTAGAGACGATGCGCCGCCCGCGATATTCTTCCCCCGTCGCCAACTTAACTCCAACCGCCCGATTGTTTTCCACGATAATTTTTTCCACCCGGGCTTGATAGCGAATCTCACTTCCGGCATTTTGCAATCCTGCCGCTAAGCGGCGGGCAATTTGCCCCACACCCCCTTTGGGATAGTTAATTCCGCCATAGTGGCGATCGGAAAACACCATTCCCGCATTAATCATCGGCGTCATCTGTGCCGGCACCACGGACCAACAATAACACTCGATATCGATAAATTTCAGCAATTGCGGATCTGAGATGTACTGGCGGGCGATATCCCCCACATTTTGGGGTAAATATTTCACCAATCCCAAACAAGCGAGGGGATGCTGGAAAAACACCCGCATCAAATAACGGGGTTCTTCTAAAGACAGCAACGGCATGGCGTTGAGGCAATTAAACACCTTCCAGCATTCGTCATAAAACTTGCGAATGCCTTCCCTTTCGTGGGGAAAGCGTTGGATTAATTCTTGTAAAAATCGTTCGTAATTGCGGTGAACTTGCAGGTCTAGACCGTTGGGCAGGTGATAGTGAATTTGCACCGGGTCGGGAATGGTTTCGAGGCTGACATTCACCGCCTCGAGGGCGCGGGTGAGGAGGTTGGTGGTGCCGCGATCGCCAAATCCGAAGATCATCGAAGCTCCTTCGTCGAAGCAATAGCCGTTGCGTTCAAAAGACCCGGAACTCCCGCCGGGAATCACATAGCTTTCCAGAACCAGGACTTTCGCTCCTTTAGCGGCGAGTTGAGTGGCGGTGACCAGTCCGCCAATGCCGGATCCAATGACGATCGCGTCAAAGGTTTGGGTTTGCGGTGGGCTAAGGGTGGAAGCAGATACCATCAATTTGCTGTGCGCGCGTACTTTTGTGCCTATTGTAATTGAGTTTACCCGGTTTTCGGTTACCGGGGGGGGAGGAGACGGGGGAATGGAGAATTGCGAATGGGGTTCGGGGGAGGCGCAGGGGTGGGCCTTTGGTGCGCGATCGCCCCCGGTGAAGGGCCGGTGATGCCAGTTGTGGGGGGCACCATCGAACGCCCAACCTGCCCGGAAACCCTTGCATCCCGACCTCAAAAAGAAATACGGGACCGGTCTGCCACTGCTGACCAATCCCGCCTGCCGATCCTTTTGAGAGGAGAACACTGTAAGCAACTATAGCCTTGTTGAAAATTTTTGTCAATACTTACTGAGAATTTTTTTCAAAATTTTTTTTGACGGTAGGGTGGCTTGCCTCGAAAGCCACCCGTTATTCTCCTGGTGACTGGGACGAGGAGCGCGCGTAAGTCCTCAGCAATGATAGATCTCGATGGCCAGAAAGCAGTACAATCGGACAGGTCTCCAACCTAGAAGAAGTGGGAATCGCAGCCGAAGCTTATGACCATACAAATGCGCGTTTACGTTCCGCCCCATCCGTTAATCCAGCACTGGCTGGGGATTGCCCGGGATGCGGATACCCCACCGGCGCTATTTCGCAGCGCGATGACGGAGTTAGGACGGTGGTTAACCTACGAGGCATGTCGCGACTGGTTGCCAGTGGTGGAAACCCAAGTGCAGACCCCCTTAGCCGAATGTGCCGCCACCTTTGTGAATCCACAGGTACCGATGGTGGTGGTGCCGATTTTGCGAGCGGGTTTGGCATTATTAGAAGGGGCGCTACCGGTGTTGCCCCTTGCCTCGATTTACCACATTGGGATGGAACGAAACGAAGAAACCCTAGAAGCGAAGTGTTATTTAAACAAACTGCCGGACCAATTCGAGCCACAGACGCGGGTATTGCTCAGCGATCCGATGCTTGCCACTGGGGGTACGATAAAGATGGCAATGGAAGAGCTGGTGAAACGGGGGGCAGATCCGGCGAACATCCGGATTATTGCCGTAGTGGCGGCACCCCCGGCCCTGCAACAACTGAGTCAGAGCTATCCGAGTTTGAATATTTACACCGCTTGCATTGATGAGACGCTAAACGAGCAAGGGTTTATCGTGCCCGGATTGGGGGATGCAGGCGATCGCGCCTTTGCCACCTAGGGGATGCCTCTGGATCGGGCCTAGCAAGCGCGATCGCCTGCACTGAACGCGCTATGCAGGGAGAATGAGCAAAGGGTAAGCTGAAAGCACAAGCAGCACACTCATTCAGGCTAAACTTATGAGCAATCGAGATAATTTTACTGGTGGATTCATCGTGGGAACCCTTCTGGGCGGAGCGATCGGGGGTGCGATCGGAGTCATCATCGGGTCGAAACTCTCCGAAGAAAGCCCGCCGAGCGAAAATGGCAAACCCAACGGGGAAAAACCCAGCAAGCTGAGAAAACGTCAGCTACAGCGAGACGAGAGTATGGAACCCGCGCGTCGGTCTTTGGAAAACAAAATCGCCCAACTCAATGACGCCATTGATGACGTGCGGCACCAGTTGAGCCACGTGAATGGCACTGCACTAGAGGAAACCCAACCCCAATCGGTTCGAGAAGAATCATAAGGAATCGGTATGGTGGCTTTCGGCGATCGCGGCGCAAAAGACCCCCATCCCTGAGCGATTGTGCCTCCGGAAACGGCGGCAATAGATTAGACTGAGAATAAGGCTTTAAAGACGCTCAGTCTAGCAAATAACCACGAGCAAAAAAACGATGAATCCAGCAATTGACTTAATCGCCACCAGTTTGGCTACATTTTTGCAATTTTATTTAGTGCTGTTGATTATTCGGATTCTTTTAAGCTGGTTTCCGAATGTCAACTGGTACGACCCACCTTTTTCCATCGTCAGCCAGCTTACCGATCCCTATTTGAATATTTTCCGCTCTTTCATTCCCCCCTTAGGCGGGATTGACTTTTCGCCCATCTTGGCGATTTTGATTTTGCAAGTCGTCGCCGGCTTTTTCGGGAGCTTAACCGGAGCCTCGATGGGGATTTAGGGCACTGGGCAATTCATGGGAGACTCAGGGGAAGCGATCGCTTCCCAGGCGCATCGCCCCCTCTCCCCCCATTGCCTTAGTCGCACCATTCCCGATGTGGGAGTCGCACCGGTAACACAGCTTCAATAATTCGGGAGCAGAGGCTTGACGCGAGCGGCAAACCCTCGGGCTTTAAAATTCTCCAATTGTAACGGAGTCGGCAAATTCGCCGCCACCGAGATTCTCAGTTCAAAATCACTTTCTCCGGGGGGGACTTCCTCCAGGCTGCCCAGGCGCGTGCGGTTGGGCAGCACGTTATTGTGATTCACATCGTAGATCCGACCGAATACATCGGCATCGTAAACGGTTTCCCCCGAGGGATTGTTGGCTTTGCCGATGACGATAAAGCAATTCGCCGCACTGCTAGAGCCGCTCGTCACAGCGCCCTCGGACAATTCAGTGGGGCAGCTTTGATAGTCTAAATCATACAGTTGAATGGTGGTCATTGCCCAGGCGGGGGGTGCAAACAACCACAGGGTTATTCCCAGCATGCAGCCCAGGACCATTCCTCTAAAACTCCGCAAGCCTTTGCTACTTGCCATCAAGTTGTGCATCATCAAGTTGAGCATGAAAACACCTCTGGAAAACTCGCAGGATTGTCAACAAAAGCTTATCGTGAATTGCAGCGTTGTCGATCGCGCTTCGAGGCGTCAGGAGAGAGGCGTCAGGGGAAAGGGGGAGTGGCGATCGCTCCTTGTGGGTGGGTCACTAACTCCCCCCGCCTGGGATTTTGCCTGCCGCTATAAGCCCAAATGGTGACGCAGAGACTGGCGCATCACCTCCACCGGCACCTCCCGTGACAGCCACAGTTGCAAAGCGGCGGCACCCTGCTGAACCAGCATTTCTAACCCATCGATGGCGATTAGCCCGAGATCCGTGGCTTGGCGCAACAGTTGGGTGGGGTTGGGGGTGTAAATCAAGTCATAGACAATTGAATTGGGGGGAAGTTTCGCCATTGCGGTGGCACTGAGGGGCGATCGCTGTGCATGGGGAGACATGCCCACTGGGGTAGCATTGACGAGCAATCCCGCCTCGGGAATCAGCAGGGGCAATTGTTCCCAAGGATGAATCTCTAGCTTCGCGGGCAAGGGAGAATTCTGCCAACTGCGCTCAAATGCCTGTAACTTTTCCCAGTTGCGCCCCACCACGCAGATGCGATCGCAGCCCAGGGTGGCACAACCGGCAACCACTGCCCGCCCTGCGCCACCTGCGCCTAACACCACCGCTACTGTTTCGCTCCAGGGTTGGGTCAATTCCTTGAGGGGCGCGAGAAACCCCTCCACATCGGTATTGGTGCCAGCCCAGCCGCTTTCCGTGGGCCATACCGTATTCACAGCCCCCACCGCTTGCGCCACCGGGGAGATTTCCGCCAACATGGGGATAATGGCTTGCTTGTGGGGAATGGTAAGGTTAAAGCCGCGCACCCCAATCGCAGCCAAACCGGAAACGGCCCTGTTTAATTCTGCTGGTACTACGGGAAAAGGCACGTAGAGATAATCCACTCCCAGTTGCGCGATCGCCGCATTGTGCATCACCGGCGAGAGGGAATGTTCTACCGGATCGCCCATTACCCCGAGTAGTTTCGTTTTACCTGTAATCGAGAGCATTCCAGTTGTTAAGTTGTTCTATATCTTTCCAGAATACGATTAGAAGGGGGCATCTGGCGAGTGCCACCGACTTCTATCTCATGGCACAATTTCCAGCAAGGGCGGTGACTGGTAGGGGACTTACACCCGCTGAACGCTGACGAATCTTCCTCTATTGAGTTTGCCTCCAGGGGTTGTTGCGAGTCAGTGCAGTGCATCTGTTGCTCATGGAGGTAGAGGTTCATTTTTTCATGCAAACGCTATTTCCCAACGATGGTACCCTTGCATCCTGAAACATGCTATGAAAAGACTGACTTACATTAGTAAATTCGAGCGCAATCTTTCCTCTGCAGATATTGAAGAAATCGGCAGAGTATCGAGTCGCAACAATCAAAGAGATGGGATTACTGGAGTTTTGCTTTGTCTCAGCGGGATATTTTTTCAAATCCTGGAAGGAGAAGAGTCCAAAATCGACCGACTTTATGATAAAATACTCGCCGACCCTCGGCATACGGATATTTTATGCTTGAAAATGGAAACCGATGTTCGTGAGCGCATGTTTCCGAAATGGTCGATGGAAACGATTAATTTAGATGAAAACCACGAGGTTTTGATACAGCCGATAAAAACGTTACTGCAAACCGTTACTAACTCTCATCGGATTTTAGAGAAATATACCCAGCCGACTATTTTTAAAATTGTTCAACAGGGAATCGATCCCCTTGCGGTTCGTCCGATTAATGTAGAGAAAATAATTTTATTTGGGGATATTGTCTCCTTTTCCACCTTTGCCGAAAAACTATCTGCTGAAGAGGTCATTTCTCTGGTGAATCATTATTTTACCATTTGCACGAAGATTATTACCCAAAAAGGCGGCGAAGTGACAAAATTTATCGGGGATTGCGTGATGGCCTATTTTGATGGCGATCGCGGCGATGAAGCTCTGCAAGCGAGTCTAGAAATCCTCAACGAATTGGAAATTTTACGCAATTGTGCCCCGGAAAATAGCCCCTTGCGCGCCCTCTACAGCGGGATCGGGTTGGCTAAAGGTCAGGTGATTGAAGGCAATATCGGCTCTAGCGTGAAAAAAGACTATACGATTTTGGGAGATGCAGTGAATGTTGCCTCTCGGTTAGAAGCCCTCACCCGCAGCTTATCGCGATCGCTCCTGTTTTCAGAAGCCGTGAAAAATAGCACGCAAATGCCGTGGGATTTTATCAAAGTGGATAGCTACAGCCCGAAAGGAAAGAGTACAGCGATTGAAGTGTATTCCATCGAAAACGCGATTACGCGAAAATCCAGGAAAGGGTTGGAGATTCCCTTGGAAATTGCCGCCTATCTCGATCGCATTTCCGATCGCGAACCGACTCAAGTTTAATCCCAACCTCGGCGAAGATGAGAGGGATCCGCTGCGCGATACTCCAACCTGAAAAGGGAGGCTTTTGCCCCGAGGGCAAGTGGTACAATAAAAAAATTTGGTTTGAACGAGCAAAGAGTGGGCTATGTTATCGGTCCTCGGGAAAGAGACCCATTCACGCAATGAAGAGTTAACAAACTGGGGAATGCTTTTTGCCCGCCAAGGTTGAGGGAAGGGGGGAATCCTCAGAAATTACAGCACTTCAGTTTATGAAGATTTGGTAAAGAAGACAATTATTTTGCCACCGGATGTTATTGTGGAAGGATGAAGAAACGAGGGTTCGCCGGGGAAAGGTTCGCCCAGTATAACCGCGTAGAAATCGGGTTCGCCCATCCCTAAAAATTGGATTCGGTTCGGACAAGGGAGAGGCGGCCCGGTTTGACATTGGCAAGCAGCGTGCAACCGTAAATTGTGAATGTTGAAAAACGAGAAAACTTAGAAGACTATAACGAGCGATCGCTGCGGAAATTGAGTCGGGCGATGCAGCTATCTCAGGGGAATTTTGCACTGATTCTGGTGCGGTGCAACTATCAACACTTGCGCGCGCAAATTTTGCCTCAGGTGCGAGAACAATCGCCGATGAAGCTGAAAGAAATTCGGGTTAGTGCGGAGGAAACCCAACTGCTACCGATGTTGCAAGAGGCGCAGACGCCGGAAGACCCCACCGCGTTCATGGTGTTGGGTTTAGAATCGGTAAGGGAATTGGAAGAGATGCTCAAGCAAACGAACCAAGTGCGCGATCGCTTTGGCAATTTGCCATTTCCATTGGTATTGTGGAGTACCGATGAAGTCCTGCAAAAGCTGACGCGCTTCGCACCGGATTTCAAAAATTGGGCTGGTCCTTCGATTAAGTTTGCGATCGCCACCGATGAGTTAATTGAGTTTGTCAAAGAAACCACCGAGTCCATCTTTGCTCACCTGCTGGAAGAACCGCCCGGGGCGCTGTTTCGATCGCCGCAGGGGATGGGATTGTTTCTAGATGCGCCAAAGCGATGGGAACTTCATGCGGCGAAACGAGATTTAGGCGATCGCGGCATAAAACTGCCGCCGGAATTGCATGCCAGTTGGGAGTTTATTCTCGGACAATACGAAAGAGCCTGTGACGCGGTTGAGAATGCTTTAACCCACTATCAAAACAGTTTAAAAGGCTTTCAAGAAATTAGCCACTGCCAAGAGCGAGAGCAGCCCGAAAGCCAAAAAAAGCTCGCGTCCGAGCGCTTTTCCCTGCCCCAAACTCCCTCAATTTGGAATCGAAAATCCTCCGGGTTACATCCCGATACATTACCGGGAGTGGTCTGCTTCCATCTTGGCGTATGCTATCGCGAAAAAGCGCAGAGCCAACCCCCCTTACAACAGAACGACTGGGAACAAGCCAAAGCATATTTTAAAGCCGGAATCGAATGGTTCGATCGCGCCGGACAGTTTGACATAGCGATGGAATTTATCCAAGCACTCGGAGAAACGATCGACGCCTTGGATATCGGGGAAGAATTGCAGGCGATCGCCGCTAAAGCACTCAACTTAAATCAACCCGAAAGCGATGGCATTGGGCGCGCATCCGACACCGCACAACCCGATGAAATCGACCCCAAAATGCGGGAAACCTCTAACGCGATCGAAAACTGGACCGATGCGCTGTAAGCGATTAAAATAACGGCTGAATAATCCCCCCAGGGGAAACCCATTGCCCTCCTAACTTTACCATCACCCGTACCGATTCACATCAGATGAAACGGACTCCTCGGAGGCATCGCCCTCGAGGAAAAAGCCCGCGATCGCCGTTGGCTCACCTCACAAATAACCAGTGCCTCGATCGCCTTTTTCAAAAATAATCAGAGCGAGAGGTTATACCATTTTTCGATAAGGAGGTTAAAGGCGGTTGAAGTGGGATTCCCTTAAAAACGCGCGCTTATCGCATCTCTACAATCCGGGGATGGGTGAGTCATCTCTAACCCGAATACATGAAAAACGGGATTAGAATTTGGATACTGCGCGTGAGTTCCTCAGAGACCTGTTGCGATCGAGGTTTCTAGAAGAGGGGATCGGGGAATCATCTCTAACCCGAATGCATGAAAAATGGTATTGGTGTGCCTAGGCGTAAGGATTGCTATGCCCGTAGACCCCCGAAAGGCGGCTGAGTGCAGGGTAGAGTTATGATAGCCTGGGTGGAGTGCCCTGAGACTCACCCTTGATTGCCACGGCGGGATTTCAATCGCCCGCCTTGCCGGCTCTAGATCTGAGTGCATATGAGGAGAAACGCGGTGGATGAATGGGGAAGAGGTGCAAATCTCATCTGGCTTTTTCTAATATGAATTGCGGCGAGACAAAGCAGTGCGGTGTCCCTAGAAATTGACGAAAGCCGAGGATTTTGGCAACCGAAACTTAAAATTCGGGGTTGACAAAAGAAGAAAGAAATGGTATATAACCGGAACTTGCTGGTGTTGCGTGACTGTGGGGAGGCGGATCCTCGGGATGGGGCGTTACCCGCATGAGCCGGGAACGAGTGAACGCCGCGATGCAGGTTTTTGCCGCTTTTGAGGGAAGCACCGCAAGGCTTAAGTAGCACAAACAGAAGAGTATAGCAACCGATCGCCGGTGGGGCTTCCGTAAAAATGCGGGTTGTCGAAAAAAAAGGAGTATGGTAATATACCAGGGAAATTTAAAACCCCATAAAAAATAAAGACAATTGAGGGTGGTATGTTAATCAGGAGCGATCGCCCTTGTGGGAGGGCAAACCCAGATGTGGAAGCGATCGGCCAAATTTTGACCCGTTAATTTTACGCGAACTGCGGCGGGTGGAAAAACCGGGCCTTTGAAAGTCCCACTGGCGAGTTCCCATCGGAGGGATTCCTGGGTGAAAATCCAGGTCAAAAGCAGCGATCGGCGAATGTAGGGGGGTTGGCAGGGGTGGACAACCCGCGAGGGGGAATCGCATAACCTGCATCGATAGGGTGCATAAGGTTATCTGCTGGGATGAGACCGAGAGCAAAACCGTGGGGATCGAAGCCGAGGCAAGGGATTTGCGGCAAGAGGGAATTTCCCAAAACCAAGTCTCTCGGCGATCGCGGGTGCAGCCGAAAAAATTTTTTGATTGAATTCAACTCAGCAGCGCAAAAATGGGGAAACAACTGTGATAAATTTTTCCTCAAAAGAATAAGAACCAGTAAATCTGTTGTGCGCCAACATTCTCTGTCCGGTTGAGTCATGTTTTCCGACCCTTGTCCGGATCCAATTCACCGAACAGAGCAATGTAGCACAAATAACAAAGTTAATCCGTGGGTTTAACAGCCCCAACAGGGAGAGAACATGTGTAAAGTCCTTCGGCATGGGTGAACATGGTTAGCGGACATTCATTTTTTTCCGGAGTCAGCGCGGGGAAAAAAAACCGAGTGCGACTGCAACGATCGGTGGTCTTAATGCTGACGATCACCGGTTTGATGAGCGTATGCGTAGCGCGTCTCGCTCAACTGCAACTGATGGAGGGAGAGTATCATCGGCAACGCGCCGAAGAAAATCGGATTCGTCAGGTGCCGATTCCGGCAGCACGGGGCAATATTGTAGACCGTGATGGGAGATTATTAGCGGCCAATCATCTAGCAAGGTCGGTGTATTTGTGGCCGCGCGAGCAAAAACCCGAGGAGTGGAAAAAGAGCGCTGAGCGCTTGAGTCAGATCCTCGATATTCCGCCCGAGGAGGTCGTCGCCAAAATCCAAGAAGCCGGCTATACCTCCGGGATGCCAGTGCGGATCGCCCAAAATCTAGACCAGAAAGCGTTTGTGGCTTTAGCGGAGCAACTGGCGGATCTGCAGGGCATCGAAGTTCGAGCCGAATCGAGCCGATATTATCCCACGGACGGCTATGGATCCCACATCGTCGGATACATCGGGGAAGCCACCCGCGAGGATCTGATGGAACATCCAGAATATCCGATGGGAATCATCATCGGCAAGATGGGGATCGAAAACAGCGCCAACAAAGCGCTGACCGGGGTCTGGGGAAATCGGTTGGTGGAGGTCAATTCCAACGGAGACGAACTGCGCGAGTTAGGGGTGCGATCGCCCATCGCGGGAGACTCCATGCCACTGACCCTCGACCTGGAAGTGCAGAAAGCCGCCGAAAACGCTCTGGGGGGACGTCGGGGTGCGGTGGTGGTTCTGGATGTCAACACCGGCGGGGTGGTTGCCCTTGCCAGCGGTCCGAGCTTCGATCCCAACATCTTCACCCGCCGGGTAGACGATGAAGAATGGGAACGCTTGCAGGCATTAGAAAATCCGTTTCTCAATCGCGCCTTGCAAGGCTACCCCCCCGGGAGCACCTTCAAAATCGTCACCGCCGCGGCGGGGATGGAGTCGGGTAAATTTCCCCCCGGCATCTACCTAGGCACCTCCTCCTATATTGTGGTGGGCGGAATTGCCTTTCACGAACATAGCGGCGGATATGGATATATTGGATATCGCGATGCCCTTGCCTACAGTAGCAACACCTTCTTCTATCAAATTGGCATGGAAGCCGGACCGGAAGAAATTGCCAAGTGGGGGCATAACATGGGCATTGGCGAATCCACCAGCTTAGATTTATTGGGACTCGATGGCGGGATGCACGGTTCCATCCCCACCCCAGAAGAGAAACTGCGACTCTATAACGAACCCTGGTACGCCGGGGATAGCGTGACGATGGGGATCGGTCAGGGGTTGGTGCTGTGTACTCCGCTCGAATTGGCGGTGATGGTGGCGAGTATCGCCAATGGCGGGTATCGCGTCAAGCCCCACCTGCTGGCAGAGTTGACCGATACCCCGAAAACCAAACCCGTCCCCACGGGGATGAAACCGGAAACCGTGGCCACAATTCGCGATGGATTGGTGGCGGTGGTGCAAAAAGGCACGGCCCGGTTGTTGAACGATGGTTCGATTCCGCTTACGGGGGGGAAAACGGGTACCTCTGAGGTGATCGGGCAGCCGTCTCATGCCCTGTATGTGGCATTTGGTCCTGCCAAGGATCCCGAAATCGCGATCGCTGTGGTGGTGGAAAATGGCGGGTATGGCGGTATGGCGGCAGCACCGATCGCCCTCCAGGTTTTCCGCAGCTACTTCAATCAAAGCAAATAACCCGAGGTGGGGGTTCCACCCTCGCCTCATCCTACTTTGACAGAAAAACCGGATGAATGGTTCAGTCCGAGGCGCACTTTCCGCCCCCATTGCGGCTGACCACCAGCCGGTTTTTTTGTTGGCTCGATTTGCCAGCAGCAGGGGTGAAAAACCCGGTTGGTTCGCCCAATTTTCCCTGATTCGCAACCTCTGACAGACAGCAAACCGATGTCTTGTCCCCGCCCTCGATTCGGCGGAGAAAGGTTTTCCATCCCCCCACAGGGCAAGCCGATCGCCCCAGGGAAAGTGTTACGTTTTCCGTACAAATACCCCGACGCGCGCCCATTAATTGCCCGCAAAAGCCATGCCTGCGATCGCTTCGATGGGGTAGAGATAGCATCGCGGGGGAGGGGAAATACTCGCGATCGCTTAACAATTAAGAAACCCTACATTCCTCCCACATCTGCACAATTCTAAGCTTTAATAGGGGAGAGTGCAAACTCGGTAGAGAGCAAAAAAACAACCGCTAGATGACCCGATCGCGAGTAGGCAAACCACCGAACTTTTCACACCCGCGATCGGATCTAACACCCTTATCGGGTAAAACCGGGTACATCCCTTCCCATTTGATTTCCTATGGTGAAACCCATGCGTATAATTCAGAAAATGTGGAAATGGTTTGCAATCGGCTTGAGCCTCGCATTTGCGATCGCCGCTTGTAACCTATTCCAACCCGACACCACCGTAAAGCAACTCCCCGCAGTTGCGCCAATTCCCACACCGGAACTTCCCAACTGGATCGAAGAGATAACGCCCACGGGAGAAGCACAACCCCTAGCACAAATTCGCATCCGGTTTAAAGACCCGGTAATTCCCCTAGAAAGTCTAGATTCACCGGAACAACAAGCCAAACTCGACTTGTTTGAAATCCAACCCGAACTTCCCGGGCGGTTTCGCTTTTTAACCCCCCGGATGGTGGGATTTCAAGCCGATCGCGCCCTTCCGGAAGCCACGCGAATTCAAGTCACCGTCAAATCCGGATTAGAAGACTTAAACAATCATCAACTCACCGAAGACCTCGCCTGGACCTTCAACACCGAACCCATTAAACTCACAAACTTACCCAGCAGCAAACCTCCCTCAGAATATGCCGAACCGCGACCCATCGATATCGAACCCGAGTTAAACGTTACCTCAAACGTGGAATTGGATCTCGGTTCCGTAAAACAGCACGCCAAACTCATCGCACAAGAGAGCGATCGCGCCATCTCCGTCAACGTAGAACCCGTCGCCGACGACGAACAGATGCGATCGCCGGGGGAACAATTCAACCCCGCCACTCGCCAGTGGCAATATACCCTCACCCCGCAACACCCCTTAGAAAAAGCCACCAGCTATACCGTGGAATTTTCTCCCGGAATTCGTCCCGCGCGGGGAAACATGGCCAGCCAAACCCCCTTCACCAGCGAAGTCAAAACATACCAACCCCTTGCTTTTGAAGAACTAGAATATTTCGGGCAACCCGATGCAGGCGCAGCATACGGACGCTTCCGCAAAGGAGCCGCTCAACTCAAATTTACCAACGGTCTCATCGCCGAATCAGCCCGAAACCATATTACCATCGATCCGCCCCCCAAAGAAGAACCCGAACTGATTAAAGCCTATGACAATTCCAACAGCGTCGAACTCAATCCCTGGGCATTAGAACCCGCCACCACTTACACCATTACCATCGAAAAAGGTCTGGAAGATAAATTCGGCCAAACCTTAGAACAACCCATCACTTTAACCTACAAAACCGGAGATGTAGCCGCCGAGATTTGGGCCCCGGCGAATTTTAACATTTTTCCCAGCGGAAAAGACCTGCAACTGAACATTTCCGCCGTTAATTTGCCCCAACCTGAATATAAAGCCGCCTATCGCGTGGTTCAACCCACCGACTTAGTTTATAGCGACTCCGCATATCCCAGAGGAAACGGCACCGACTTATTGCCCGATCCGACAAATTGGGACAGCTTTTCCATATCGGAAATGCCCCTAAACGAAACCGTAGAAATCGCCGTTCCCCTGCGCGAAAAACTCCCCGGTTCTGTGGGCACCCTCGCCTATGGCATTCAAGCGCGAACCAATCAATACAGGGACAAAAATCAGCAAAAATGGCGCGAACCCACCTATTATGGACTCGTGCAACTTACCAATTTAGGCGTATTTGCCCAATGGTTTCCCGACCGAGGACTCGTCAAAGTCAATCATCTTTCCGATGGGTCTCCCGTCGCCTCCACCCCGGTAGAAATTTATCAATCTCAAACCAATGCCACAACCCGGGGAAATCCCACCGCTTGCGTCAAAGGAACCACCGATGCTACGGGTGTTTTTACCCTCAATTCGCAGCAGATGCAGCGCTGCCGGCAAAGCGCCGAAAACGCTCCAGAATTACTGGTAATTGCGCGAGAAAATCGCGACTGGGCATTTACCCGCACCTGGCAATATAGCGGCGCATATGGCTACGGAATCGAGGCGGATTGGCAAGGGGAAAAACCCCTGGCGCGCGGGACGATTTTTTCCGATCGCCAACTTTACCAACCCGGAGAAACCGCCGAATTTACTGGGGTTGCCTACTATCTCGATGAGGGCAATTTGGTGCAAGATAAAAATGCGTCCTATGCTGTTACCCTGCGCGACCCCGATGGCAACGAAACCAATCTCGGCACTCAAACGACGAATGATTTTGGCACCTTTTCCCTGGAATTGCCCCTTGACAAAAGTCAAGATTTGGGGTATTATTCCCTGCGAGCAAAAGGAGAGAATGGAGTAGAAATTTCTGGAGAATTTCGGGTCGCTGAATTTAATCCGCCGAATTTCCAAGTGGAGTTAAACTTGGATAAAGACTACGTGCTAGGTAACGAAAAAGTCCAGGCGACAACCGACAGCGACTACTTATTTGGTGCCCCGGTTTCCGGCGGTGAGGTGAAATATTATATTACTCGCACTCGGCGGGAATTGTCTCCCAAGGGGTGGGATGAATTTTCCTTCGGGCGACAGTGGTTTTGGCCGGCAGAAGCACCCACGGTTCCCAGTGACGTGCTACAGCATCAGAACCAACTCAACGATAGCGGTACCGATACTCTCACGTTTACGGTAGAGAGAGACTTGCCCTATCCGATGACCTATCGGGTGGATGCGGAAGTGACCGATGTATCGAACTTGTCCGTCGCCGAGAGTGCCAGCGTCACGGTGTTACCCAGCAAACAAGCGATCGGGTTAAACAGCAATTATGTGGCGGAGGCGGAGGAAGAATTTCCGGTGGAAGTCATCGTCACCGACCCGGAGGGGAATGCGATCGCCGGACAGCGGGTGCGCCTGGAACTGCAAAAAATGGACTACAGTAGCGTCACCCGGGTGGTAGCTGGGAGTCGCACGCCGCGCAATCAAGTGGAATATAGCACCGTGGCGGAAACCACGGTAAAATCGGGCAAAACCCCGCAAACGGCCACTCTAACCGCCCCAGAATCGGGGGCTTATCGCATCCAAGCGAACTTTGTGAATGCGAAAAGCGAAGCCAGTGCCACTGACGTGCAGATCTGGGCGACGGGTACACAGGGAGTGAGTTGGGGACGGCGCAGCGATCGCGAGAACTTCCTGGAAGTGAAACTGGACAAAGACACCTATCAACCGGGGGAAACTGCCACGGCGCTGATACAGTCTCCCTATTCCGAGGCGGAACTGTATTTTTCCGTAGTGCGCGATCGCCCCTTGTATCAAACCACCACCACCGTCACTGGCGGCGCGCCGCAAATTCAATTTAAAGTCACCGAGGACATGCTGCCAAATGCCGCAGTAGAAGCGGTGTTAGTCCGTCGCGGCGAACCCCTAGACCGCGTAGAATCGGGCAATATCGAAGACTTGGTGAAAATTGGCTTTGTGCCGTTTAGCACCAGCTTGCAGGACAAATACTTGCAAGTGCAAGTGACCCCCACACAAGCGCGCGTGGAACCGGCGGCCCAGGAAACCGTAGAACTACAAGTAACCGACAGTGGCGGTAATCCAGTGCGCGGACAATTCACGGTGATGGTGGTCAACGAAGCCATCTTGCAACTCACTGGGTATCGTCCCCCGGACTTGGTGAAAACCGTGTATGCCCAACAACCGATTTCCACGCGCTGGAGCGATAATCGGTTTGAGGTGGTACTCGCACCTTTATCCTCGCCTTTAGATAAAGGATGGGGATATGGCGGCGGATTCTCTGCCGGTGCGGCTAGCACGCGGATTCGCACCGAGTTTAAACCCTTGGCGTATTATAATGGGTCGGTGGTGACCGATCGCAACGGACGCGCCCAAGTGAGCTTTAAGCTGCCGGATAATTTAACCACCTGGCGGGCGATCGCGGTGGCAACCACAGAAGATATGCGCTTCGGTCAGGGTGAGAATACCTTTGTCACCACCAAACCCCTGATGGCCAATCCCTTGTTACCGCAATTCGTGCGCCCGGGCGATCGCTTCTCCGGTGGCGTCGCCGTCACCAATACCACCGGCACCCAAGGTCGGTTGGAAATTGAAGCCGCTGTGAGCAACAATCTGGAATTTGCCAAAGATTCCAGCACCAACCAACGGTTGCAAGCAAAAGCAGGTGAGGGAACCAGCGCCTATCGCTTCCCGATAGAAGCCTCGCAAATCGGCGCAGGCAAGGTGCGCGTTGTCACCCAACTGAACGATCGCGCCGCCGATGCGTTTGAAGTGCCCCTATCGGTGCAGCAGCTTCCGGTGAGCGAAAGTGTGGTGGAAACCGGCACCACGGAAGAGCGAGTCAGTATTCCGTTAAATGTGAATCAGACTGTGGTACATAATGTGGGGGGATTGCAAATCGATTTGGCCTCCACCTTGATTCCGGAGATTACCGCCCCGGCGCGCAAAGTGCTAGCAGAGGATACCCTGCCGTTTTTGGAACCGGCTGCGTCCCAGTTAACTATCGCGTCGAATTTGCAAGTGTTAGGGAATAAATACGGTCAGGCATTCTCACAGTTCGACCCCCCGCAACAAGCGGCGATCGCCCTGGAACGGTTCGCACAATTGCAGCAACCCGATGGCGGATTTGCCTATTATCCCGGCATGGAACGCTCGGATCCGTTTGTGAGTGCCTATGCGGCAGAAAGCCTTGCGACGGCGAAAGCGGCGGGAATTGCGCTGGATGAGGCGATGGTGTCTCGCGCGCGCGGATACTTGCAGAAAATCCTCGCCAATCCGGGACAGTATGAGTATTGCCAAGAGAGCTTGTGTAAAAATCGCCTGCGCTTGGGGGCGCTGATAGCCCTGGCGGAACTCGGCGATCGGCGCAACGAGTTCCTGGCGGATATATATGCCCAGCGCGCCGACTTGGATCGGGTGGCGCGCACGAAGTTGGCGCGGTATTTATACCAGTTCCCCGAGTGGCGAGATGAAGCGCGATCGCTCTCGGAACAGTTGTTCGAGACGGTGGCGGAAACTGGGCGATCGGCAACGGTGAATTTGCCCCAAGGATGGGCATGGTTGAGTTCGCCGACCACCGCACAAGCGCAAACCCTGCGACTGGCGATCGCGCGCGATGCCAGCGCTGAATTGCGCGATCGCTTGTTGCAAGGGTTGTTGAACCTGCGCCGCGATGGCACTTGGGAAAATACCTATGCCAACGCCGAAGCATTATCCGCGTTGGTGGCCTATAGCAATACCCAACCCACCCCCCCGAACTTTGTGGCTACGGTGAGTTTAGCGGGCGAAACCCTCGACTCTATGCAGTTCCAGGGATATGACAATCCCAGCCAATTTATTAACGTGGCAATGGATAGCTTGCCCAAAGGGGACAGCGATTTGGTACTGACCAAGTCCGGCGAGGGGACGTTACATTATCTGGTAGACTATAGCTATCGCTTGCCCGGAAATCAACCGGGTCGGTATAATGGCCTGCGCGTGGAACGCCAAGTGCGCCGGGTAGGTGAGGATAATCTCCTGGCTACAATGGGATTAGCTAAACCGGACAAATCGGTAAGGGTGAATGCGGGTCAGGTGTTTGAAATTGGCTTGGAAATTATTAGCGATCGCTTGGTGAATCGCCCGATCATTGCTGACCCCTTGCCCGCCGGCTTTGAAGCGGTGGATACTCAATTTGAAACGGCTACCTCTGCGGTAAAAGCGCAGCAAGATAGCTGGCAAATTGGCTATCAAACCATTTATAAAGACCGGGTAATTGCTTATGCAGAACGCTTGAATCCCGGGGTGTATTATCTGCGCTATTTGGTGCGATCGGTAACGCCAGGAACCTATGAATGGCCCGGCGCGCGAGTGCATCTGCAATATGCACCGGAAGAATTCGGGCGATCGGCTTCTTCTGTGTTAGAAGTACAAGAATAACCCGATGTTAGCGAGGCGGAGTGGCAACCCCGCCTCGCTTTTTTAGGGGCATAACGCAGAGAAAATTATGATAGAATAAACTCTAGGTTAAACAGGAGGTTTATCATGTCACTGACACCGATTGAGGAAAAAATGTGGGATAGCGATCGCGCAAAAGATAGCGATCGCAACACCGCTGCAGATGTAGAGGGCAAGTACGAATCCGGCGAACAACGCATTCTGACTGAAATCAATCGCGAAAAGCTGCCGAGTTTTGTCGAATCCTTAAAAAAACCCGGGTATATGGAATTGCAGCCGTTTTTTCAAAGAAGACGGCGATGGGATAAAACGATGCAATCGCGACTGATCGAGTCGTTTTTGATTAATATCCCCGTCCCCCCCATTCTTCTTTATGAAAAAGACTATAACGCCTATGAGGTCATGGATGGTCAACAGCGAATTACGGCAATTCGAGAGTTTTATGAAAACAAGCTGACCCTGACAGGATTGGAACTTTGGCCCGAACTGAATGGATTGACTTATACGACCCTTCCCCCAAAAATTCGAGCGGGAATCGATCGCCGTTCCATCTCCTCAATTGTGATTATCACCGAGTCCGCACCTACTCCCGAAGCTGCATTGTTTCTCAAGCAGAAAACCTTCGAGCGTCTCAATACAGGCGGCGTGAGTTTAAGTCAGCAAGAAGTGCGAAATTGCTTGTATCACGGCAAGTTTAATTCCCTATTGCTAGAACTCTCGCGTTATCCAATCTTTGTAGAAGCCTGGGGGTTTCCGCGAGAATATCCTAATTTGAAAACCCCCAAAAAGGCTTACCAAAAAATGGAAGATGTGGAGTTAATTCTGCGGTTCTTTGCCTTGAGAAACGTGGAAAATTTTCGAGGCGGTCTGAGAGATTTTATGGATTCATACATGAGAAAAAGCTTGAAATTTTCTGAGGAAGATATCCGAGTTTTAAAAGAGATTTTTATCAACAGCATCAACGTGGCGCATGGCATTTACGGAGAGCATTTATTTAAACCGTTCGATCCAAAATCGGGAACCTGGAAAACGCGGCGCTATAAAGACTACTACGATGCCGTGATGGTGGGGGTGAGCCGACATTTGTCCGAGGCGGAGTTATTGCTAAGTCGGAAGGAAAAAGCGATCGCCAAAACCAAGGAGTTGTTTGAAAAGCCAGAATCTCGCCTGCTCACAGGGAGTGGCAAAACCAAGGGGGACATTCAGGAGAGAATTCGGCTGTTTGACGAAATGCTCTCTGAGGTTATTGGCGAGTAACAAAGATGTTCAAACAGCTTCTCGACACTGTTACCGCTAATATTACCACGATTCGTGCTGTTGTTCAGACGAATGAAACCCTAAGAGCGATCGCATTTAAAAAAAGCAGCACTTTCAGCGCGCAAGTCCAAGACAACAAAGAAGACCTTAGCACTCTCCTTAACGGCGTCCCAGATAGAACACAATGGCGAATTTACGACCATTGTGCTGTGGTGATTCGCTTATATGCGATTTACGAACGCTTCGTTGAAGATTTAATTTCCGAGTGGTTGAGAGACTTACCAAACCTCGTGCCAAATTATTCCAATTTGGAAGACAGAGTGCAAAACACGCATCGGGAAGGCGTGGGACGGTTGTTACTCGAACTCCGCAAGAATAGATTTCAACATCTTTCTATGAAGGACATCTTGCACGGGCTATATCAGGGAATGGCCGGCGATCGCGACTACCAGCTAATCCCAGAGGCGTTTCTCTTCCACGAGCAAAATTTACGAAAAGAGGTGTTAGATAAAATGTTCGCCGATGCAGGCATCCCGAATGCTTGGACATGGGTAAAAAATTATCGAACAATCAAGCAATTTGTGGAGAAGAGTCGGGGAAGTCAGAACACTGCAGAAGCCGAACTCAAGCAACTGATACAGTATCGCAATGACGCAGCACATGGAGCGGAAGTGTCTCAAATTTTGAGTTCTCAAGAACTCCTAGATCTGGGTGAATTTGTGACGGCATTGTGTGAGGCATTAGCCGAGCTAGTCACCTATCGCGTAGTAATGCAGCAAACCACCACGAAAAAAGCCAGAGAAATTGGAACAATTGGAGAATAGTTTAACAAACCTCGAGCCGCAGTCGCCACCCTTCAAAAAGTCACCTTATCTTTAGGAAACGAGGTTTTTCTGGTGAATGAAAACTTAGCTTACTGCAAATTGGCTAGGATAGAAAGCCTGAAAATTAACGACATTTCGCAAAATGAGGTAAAAATCGAAAGCGAACAAGAGGTGGGTATTCAGTTTAACACTGATGCGAGAAAAGGATTAAAAATGTATGTACGATCGCCCC
The DNA here is from genome assembly GCF_055795085.1 of Phormidium sp. CCY1219. Taxonomy (NCBI): domain Bacteria; kingdom Bacillati; phylum Cyanobacteriota; class Cyanophyceae; order Oscillatoriales; family Oscillatoriaceae; genus Phormidium; species Phormidium sp. CCY1219. The sequence goes on from NZ_JAYFEQ010000716.1 coordinate 34,808, forward strand.
CGGAGGAATAGCTTGAATAACTACCTCTACCAACTTCCTAAAACGCGATCGAGAACCACCGCCAGCAGGCCCAGGGCATTCCCAGTGCCTGCATTTCACCTGTATCATTCCTGCATGAAAAACGGGATGACTCAGCGTAGGTGGAATTAGCCTCTCTAAGACTAATTTCGATCGCCCCCTTTTTACGCTTCCCGCTTGCGTTTGCGGAGCATACCCATACCGAACAGACCGACTCCGAATAGACTGAATGTCGCCGTAGGTTCGGGCACCGAAACCGCACCATCATCGGCATGATTTCCATCCGCGATCGCCTCTGTATCGGTACTGTTTGAATCGCCCGCCGCCACCATACTATCATACCATGCCAAAGCTAATTTATTATAACCTTCTTCGGTTAAATGAACGCCATCGGATAAATCGTCGTTACTCCACAAATCCCGAGTATCTACAAAATTAATATTTTTGCCTCCCTCGCGCTTTTGTGCTACCAATTCCGGGATGAGATTATTGAAATCCTCCACTTCATCCGCTGACTTCGCCCACTTATACTCTAACGGCGGAAGGGCACTGACAAACACTGAAGTATCCGGCGAAGCATTGTAAATTTCATCCAGCAGTCTCCCCATTTCATTGCGGGTTTCTTCCGCAGTGGTTTCTTGAAAGATAAAATCATTCGTACCTGCCATGAAAGCGATCGCATCCGGATTCGCAGCACTTACCCAGTCGCTGACATTGGGAAGAAGCTGATAATCTGGCTCGTAAGTCGCCCCTTCGATCGCATATCCGCCATGACCCTCGTGATTGCGGTCAAAAGCATAGGGTTTATCCCAATCATCGGGCGGATTTCTTCTCTCGCTTCCCACAAAATCTACCGCATAGTCGTTTTCATTAAACAATTCCCACAAATCGTCCCGATATCCGGCGCGATCGCTTCCTTTACCCCGGGTGTTTGAGTCCCCCAACGGCATCAGTTTTAGGGGATTTGAGCTATTTAAAGAAAAGGCGATCGCGGGAGATTGAATCATCCCGACCCCAGCTAAAATGGCGCAAGCGGCTGTTAGGGCTTTGTGAAGTTTTTTCATGTTTCAATACCTCTTTCAAAATTAAAATTAACGACAATCTATTCACCGATCGCAGCTTGGCATAAATTGCGATCGCAGTGGGTTTAAAAAATAAGTAACCAGCCACCTTCAATGATGGCGGATTCAGGAATTAACCACAGGTATCGGCGCTAAGCGCGATGCCCAGTGGCGAGTTTCCCACCCGCACTGCTTCCTGGCTTATACATCAGTGTGGTCTAGATTGGGTACTCGTTGCATCTGTCTTTGTGTGGAATTGCCAGAAATTGTCCTTTTCCACAGCATCAACCGATAGAAAGGGATCTGCGAAAATCCCCTACTGATTTCCCAGCCATTTCCCGCCCCGCACAAAACGCCCTGACTGTCAATGTTCTCCCGAGGTAAAAATTCCTTTGCGTTTGACTCTCCATAGAAAGATTTTTCCCCGCTTTCCGGTGGACTGCATCCGGGAAACCGCCCCGTACATCAATCGCCGTGGCTGGGATTTGTTCCCCTCGCACTTTAAAGTTTTGATATAGTTTATCGGAAAAATTGGCGATCGCTTCACATAAACTTTAAAAAACTTGTCAGAGGTGTGAAGCACAGAGATTGAAAATTGAGAATTGAGTCACTTTGGAATGGTGAGTGCCCCTCTCCTCCCCCGCGATCGTCCAACTCCACCCGCCCCCAGGGCCACGCCACGCCACTGACACTGTTATCCCAGACTGAACCAACCACAAACCCCCAGTCAGACATTGAATCTGGGAACCCGAGAACCTTCTCAATCCTCAATTCATAATTCTTAATTGCCCTGTGGCTCCAGAACGGGTAAAATTAGGATAGGCGATCGCACCCCTGCGAACCTTCCGTACTTTTGTCTCCCAGGAATCTCAACCCAAACCATGAAACCCGAAACTCCCCTAGTTCAAGACGCGCAAAAACTGCTAGAACAATCGATTATTTACTATCAAGGGCACCCGGTGGGTACCGTAGCGGCCCGCGATCCGGATATCGCACCCCTCAACTACGATCAATGCTTTATCCGCGATTTTGTTCCCTCTGCGTTGCTGTTTTTAATCCAGGGAAAAACCGAAATCGTCCGCAATTTTCTCGCCCACACCCTGGCGTTGCAACAACGGGACAAGCAAATGGACTGTTACGAACCCGGACCGGGTTTGATGCCCGCCAGTTTTAAAGTCATGGGTAAAGAGTCCGAACAATATTTAATTGCCGACTTCGGACATCACGCGATTGGTAGAGTTCCCCCCGTGGATTCCTGTTTGTGGTGGATAATTCTCCTGCGCGCTTATGTGAAAGCGACCGGCGATACCGCCCTTGCTCATCAACCGGAATTTCAAAAAGGGGTGAAATACATTTTAGAAATGTGTTTGGTGCCTCGCTTTGAAATGTTTCCCACTTTGTTAGTTCCCGACGGTGCATTTATGATTGACCGTCGGATGGGAGTTTACGGGCATCCTTTAGAAATTCAATCCTTATTTTATGCGGGACTGCGGGCCGCCCGCGAATTGATACTTCCCGATGCGGAAGGCAGTGATTATATTTCCGGCATTAACAAGCGGTTGGGCGGGTTTGTATTCCACATTCGCGAATATTATTGGCTCGATATCAAGCGCTTAAATCAAATTCATCGCTTCAAGGGAGATGAATTTGGCGCAGTGGCGGTGAATAAGTTTAATATATATCCCGAGTCGATTCCCTACTGGGTCACGGAATGGATTCCCGATAAAGGCGGGTATTTGGCGGGAAATCTCGGTCCGGGTCAGTTGGATTTCCGATTTTTTACCTTGGGAAACTTGATGTCTGTTATGGGGTCTTTGGCTAGCGATCGCCAAATGCAAGCCATCATGGACCTCATCGAACAGCGGTGGGGCGATTTAGTGGGAAGAATGCCGATGAAAATTTGCTTTCCCGCCGTAGAAGATATAGAATGGAAAATCATCACCGGTTCCGACCCGAAAAATCCACCCTGGTCTTATCATAACGGAGGCAGTTGGCCGGTTCTCCTGTGGCTGTTAGTCGCCGTCGCACAAAAAACCGGCAGAACTCATCTGGCACAAAAAGCGATCGCGATCGCCGAAAAGCGCCTGCAAAACGACGAATGGCCCGAATATTACGACGGGAAAAACGGTCGGTTGATTGGCAGAGAAGCGCGATGCTATCAAACCTGGACGATCGCCGGCTATTTATTAGCCAAAGCCCTGATGGAAAAACCAGATTATCTTTTGTTAGTTAACTTCGATGAAGATACCGAAGCCCAAGCTTGTGCGATTTAATATCATGTCCGGTCAATTGCCAATCAAAATAGCCCGCGCAGGCGGGCTTGGGCTTGGTTGGTTTACCACACCCTTGGTGCGGGGCTTTTTATACCTTACGCTCCAGTCAATCCACCAAACCCGATCGCACCGTTACTCTCATTTCTGTAGCATCAATTTCAAAGTTTACAATCTTCTGGGAATCAAAGCTGCTGTATTTAGTTGCCGCTCTATATTTATCCTCGCACACAATTTGAAAAATTCGATTAACATCTATATCTAGATTGGCCAATAAATTAAACGCCTTGAGCGGCTGGGAAAATCGGCTTTGAATCTCGGGAAACGCTTGGCTAATCCCTTCCAGGAATTTTGCTTGCGGGACCGAGCAGTTGCTCACCCACACATCGGAGACGCTCAACTGCAATTTACCCTCGCCGTCGAGGCTCAAGTCAAAGCTGTAGCGCAATTTCCCATCAACATCCACCCACTTCAAATAGTTCCCTTTCTGGTAAATCTCTTTAGGAAAGATGAGTTTAAACGGACCTCGCAATGCCCGGGGCACATCCTCTCTAAATTGCCCTTTCCAATTCGCCGAAATGTGCAAACCGCCATCGATCGCCACCTCGGAGATTTCCTCAATATAGATGCGATTGTAATCCGTACTTTTCACCTGGAGCAAATGCGGTGGATTTTTCGGCGATCGCTGCTTTAATTTATCCTTAATCCGCCACTGAAAATCACTGGCAATTTCCAACGTCACGTTCTCCCCACCTTCTGTGAGACCCTGGTTCTTGTCTTGGTGGTAGCCTTTCTTCATCAAGGCAGGCATTACCTTATGCCACTCTAGTTTTTGACCGTTGTTGCCAGACTTACCATTGCCATTCGGATCCGCTTCCATGTCTAGGTCTAAAAGATCCTTAAGCCCAGGATACAGATTGCTTGACAATGCCGTTCTCACCGTTCCGGCGCTGCGGTGGGTTTCCTCAGCTATTTCTTTGGAGCTATAGCCCACCAGCAGCAAATAGAGATAGAGTTGTTCCGTCTCGGACAGTTCTTTGCCCCTCACTTCTCCTAAGTCAGTCAATAGCCGTTCCACGTCCCATAACTCAGAGGCTTTTTCCTCATAAGAGTCGAATAAATCTTCCTTGTGGTTTGTCATCACACCAGACCTGCGAAATGATTAGCGAAATCAGAGCCTTTCTCAAATGGAAGCGACCCGTGGAGTGATAAACCCCATAACGGTTCGAGCGTCAATATTGGCTGCGGGTTCGGGATCCGCACCGCATCACCTGGAATTCCAGGGGGTGGGGCGGATTGGCGCTCCGTTTCCCGGCAACACTGACTTTTCCCCCTCCGGCTCGGTCCAGTTTAGCAAAGTCAACTAACACTTGTCACGGAAAAAGCCAAAAATCCCCGATCGCTGTCAGTTCCCGCTGAGCGCTTCTCCTCAGTACGTTGGAAATGTGGAAAACACAGCAGTTGGCCAACTCGCTTTTCCCAGGTTTAGCTCTTTAGCGAGGAGATTGCATGATGTCCCTGAACAAGCATCAAAAACCCGCCCGTCCCCTACTGCAAAAGTTTGCCAATCGGGCAAAAAACCTCGATTTCGGCCCGATCGCCTATAAACTGATGGCAAACGGATGGACCCGAGAACAAACCATTAAAGCGATCGGCCTGTATCTGATGTTTTTGGGTTTGATTTACCTCTATCCCAATCGGCAAATCATCCCCACCCCAGAAATCGATGCCGTCTGGCACCAGCATATCCTTGATACTAGCAAATACGCCGAAGACTGCGATCGCCTTTTTGGGCGCTTCGTTCACCATTTTCCCTACTTTGGGCAACGCGGCGAGAGCGATCGCGACAACCTGTACCTGGCGTTTGCCGAAACCAAAACCCTCTTCCAGGAATACTTCGGCGTGGAATTGCTCGCGCAAACCCAGTCCAACAGCGACGAGGAAGAGACCACTCCCCAACCGGCGGATTGCGAACCCCTGGGCGACTCCAAGGCGGATCGTCCCCGAGTGGAACTCGACTTCGCCGAAGTCTGGGCCGCCTTACCCGGCGATCGCGGTGAATTGGTGGGATAAAGTACGTTACTGTAGGGTGGGCATTGCCCAGAAGCTTGCAGATAACCAGCTAGCTGTCAGCCGCAATGCCCAGCCCACTCTACTGACGCATCCCACCGAGTAATTCCTGGGTTTCTTTGGCTTCGGTTATCATGCCTAAATCCTGGAATGTTGCCAAGGCTTTGCGGGCGAGGTTTTCCGCTTTGAAGGAATTGCCCCGCCCGGATTCTACCTTAGCGATCGCCCGCTGACAGAAGGCAATCCGGCAATTATCTTTTTTTTCTCTGGCTACAGCCAGACATTCTAATAATAACGATTCAGCGCGGTCAAAATTTTTTTCTTGAATTGCCACGTGAGCTAACCAGTCTTTAATTAAAAATTCCGCTCGCTGCCAGGAAAGAGAGAGAGCTAAATCCAGTGCGGTTTGAAAGGTAGTTTTGGCGGTTTGGTACTGATAGATTTTATAATAAATTTCCCCTTCACAATATAAAAGACGAATCCGGAAACGGGTGGCGTCCCGTGGTGTCAAAGTAAGGTTTCCTGTAGAGTCGGGGATTCCCTTTGCTTTGTCGAGCAGTTTTTCACCTCGTTCGAGCCAGTGTAAAGCATTGTCAAATTGCTGCTGTTCCACCCGCAAAGCGGCAATGCAGATTGCTAAATCTAACTGTTTGCTTAATTCGCGATACTCTCGCAATTCCCAAGCGCGGGCAAAAATGGCATCAGCAGCTTCTAGATGTTTTTTTTGACCTTTGAGGACCAGTTTCCAGCCTTGCTCGCGCATCACCTCTACCGCTGTAGACCAGTCTTGATGCTGTTGGGCAGCTTGGACCAGCCACTGTTCCCATGCGAGGGGGATTCGCCAATAACTGAGGCGATCGCTTTGGCGTCCTTGGGTATAGTTATAAGATTTTACCTGTCGCCAAAAATAGAGTACGTCCGCATATCGCTTTTGGGCGATACACCATTCGATGACCTCGATCAGAGTGTCCCATTCCGCCTCTATCTCGGAAAAATCCTCCCATTCCTTGCTATCTTTGCCCCCGTAGTCGGCCACAAATTGCCGATACCAGCTAACCCAGCGACACCGGGATTTTTCCTCGAATTGGGGACGGGCTTTCACTTCCGCCAGGGCATACCCCCGGGTCAGGGGCAGCATCTCGTATCGCTCCAGGCGGTTTTTTTTTAACCAGAGAAAGTTGCAGCAACTTCGCGAAACTTTCGCGGTCTGCCACCGAAGCCACATAACAAATCGCCTCGAATAACGCCGGTTTCGAAAAGATAGCCGCCGCCATCAGCAGGCGATGGGGGGGCTGTTCTCGCAAAGGTGCCACGGAGCTTTCAAAGCAAAAACGAGTCAAATCGTCCCGGTTGCCCGTATCCAAGCGCGCCAACACATCGGCCAAGAAATAGCCTGCCCCCAGTTGACCGATGGTATAGACGATCGCCCCAGGAATACCGCCGGTTTTTTGGTATAATAGTTCACAGTTTTCGGGATGAAGGTGGATGTTTTTTTCTGTGGCTTGCTGGAGGATGAGTCGCTTGGCATCCGCTTGAGAGAGGGATTCCAGATGGAGGGTAAAATCCAAGGGGGCATGTTCCCGGCTGGTGACCACCACTTTGACGCTGGCCGGCAGCTCGTACAAGAACGAGCAAACATGTTCCAGGTCTTCGAGGGTTTCGAGATTATCTACGATTAACAACACTCGGCGATCGGCCAAGCTCTCTTGAATTTGCTCGAATTGACCATCGAAATCCGCTTCTAGGATATCGGGACGCTCTAGGACCCGGCAAATCTTGCGGAAAATATCCCCCAACGTGCGCTCTCGCTTCAGACGGGGTAAAATGCGATCGCCCGCCAGTCGATAGGGTTGCGCCGAGGTAAACACGATCGCCTCAAACTGATGGGTATTTAAGCAGCGATAGGCGGCTTCTAACACCAGGGTGGTTTTGCCCACCCCCCCGATTCCTTCGACACTGATACGATAGACCGAATTATGGGGCGAGAGGAGGTCGAGCAAGTACCTTAGTTGTTCTTCGTAACCGAAAAAGACCCGATGCGAGGGTGTGGGTAGATTTTGATAGCAGATAGGATCCGGCGGCGGAGACTTCCCGGGGGGAGGTTCCCAGGTGAGGGCGAATTCCTGGGAATTCCTTTCCACATTGGGGATATTCTCTGGGGAGAATATCTGCAGGAGATATCGAGAAAGCTCCTTTTTTCGCAGGTTGTTCGCCTTGGGGCGGAGATGGCCCGCATCTTTGAAGGTTTGCGTGAGTCGCTTTCGCAGTTGATAGGAGACACATCGTTTGAGATAATCTACATTTTGGCCGATGTGAAAGCGATCGCGGATTTCCTGGTAGCTGAGGTCTTCCAGCATCCCTTGGAGAAGCAATTTTTCCATCTCCTCTAACCCTTTACCGGTCTGAGTTTCCATAAACTCATCTGTGAGCTTCACAAGTCGGCAGGCGGCTTCAGTATCCATAGGTCATTGAGGGCACAATACGGTGGACGAACGTGACAGTCGATGGCACTACATCCATTCACTCTCCCCTCTCCCTTTCAGATAGACGGTTCCTCCCGCCCCCACGGAAAGTCAGATAGTATTTATCCTCGAGGAATTGTGAAATGGATGATATCCACCCACTGAAGAACATTATGACCCATCGAAACCAAAAAATAAACCCCTAACGTCGAAACCTCGGCAACCCCCCAACGTGAGTCCAGGAGCGGACGGGTGACTCCCTGGTTCCCACCCATTCGCTCCCCCCACCCCGAACCTTCTGCCTCTCCAGGATTGACCTTTTGACCCGATCGCCCTGCGGAAGGGGGCAGATTGGATGAACTATATGAACAATATGAACTAAAAATTGGCGGAAATTGTTGACCTTTATGAATTGACAGGGGGGGTGGGGGGGTTTAGATTAGAAGTCAATGATTTGTTAAGAAACCGCCAGTGAAGCACCAAAACATCAGAGACGAGATATCGGTTAGCCAAGGTTCCGCCAAGGCAATCTACCGCTTCGGGCCTGTGGGCTACCGTTTCGATTTGATTCTTCACTGGTCGGAAGGGGTCATCAGAAAGGAAGTGTGTGCCCCATTCGAGGTGGCTAGTTAAGCTTATTGGATAATGTTATGGTCAGCATCGGACTCTTTCTATGGTTTTGGCCGAGGGTGATACAAGCTTAATAGCATTAATCGGTCTATCGGGGCGATCGCTGTCACTGGCTGTATCGGCGATCGAATTGATTGCAGTCATTCATTTATGGAGAATTTGAGAATGAAGTTCAAATCTATTGCTACGGCTTTATTGGGAGCTGTTGCCGCTTGCAGCACTATGGCGTTTAAAGCCGAAGCGCAATCAGTGAGCTTTGCGTGCGAAAATATAGGTGGCGAATGGCGCACTTATGCCGATGTCAATGGTCAAATGGCAAACAGTCCGATGATTCGTTGGACGACGACCCTTGGCGGCGGACAGTGGGATCCGGCAAGACGATGTCAAACAGTTACCCGGAAATTAAACTGGGAGGTTCGACGCAATGGAGGGACGATGGACGGCTTGTTTTGGAATGTTGGCCTCGTAAATAATAGTTTAGCCGTTTGTTTTGGTAATGTGCGAACGGGCCGACGCAGTTGCAATAGCAGAAATATGCTGTTCACTCTTAAACCAGAGAATGCGCGTGATGCAGGAACAGTCCTCACCAAATTGTACGGCGCTATAGAGGGATGGTCTACCGGGGCAATTACGGAAAGTAACAGTGATGCGGGTGCTGTGAACGCCTCAGACACATTAGGGTTTTAAGCATTGTAGTTTTCGTTCTTCTGCTCGCTGCTTTCATTAGCAGTGGGCAGAAGAGAACGGGCGTTGGACTCTCCAAATACGCCGCCCCATTGAAAGTGAGTAAAACAGTTGCAATTTATGACGGTGGGTTTATTCTCCAGCATTGTTTTTGTTTTGTCAGCCCCAATCGTTGTGTCGATTTTGAGTGGACTGTTGTCAAGCGCTTTCTTGGTTTCGCTCGACAACAAACAAACTCTATTGAACTCAACCTCTAGGCTCAATCCTGAGGAGTATCTTGCAATGCGAGATCGAGAAATTTCCTCGGTTCCAGTTATTGCACGGCAAGTCACTGTGCGGATTATTAGCTCTGGGGATGCGGGTTCCGGTGTAATTGTAAAACGGCAAGGTCAAACCTATACGGTTTTGACGAACCATCATGTACTCGCCTTTAATGCTGACAATCGGTACCGGGTTTTAACGGCTGATGGTAATACACATTCTGGGCAATGGAAATTTTCTGTTGATTTTGGAAATAGAGACCTAGCACTGTTGGAATTCACCAGTAATAATGATTACCAAGTTGTTGAGCTAGGAGATTCTAATACCGTTTCTGTTGGTGACTTGGTTTATGCTGCGGGATTTCCCAACTGGGCAGGTTCGAGTCCAAATTCGAGGAGACCCACTGAAAACACTCGGGATTGGGGGGAAAGAGCTTATGAGTTGACAACTGGCAGAGTGAAAATTCTATTAGAACTATCTCTTGCTAGAGGCTACCAAATGGGTTACAATAATAACATACAAAATGGAATGAGTGGCGGCCCGGTACTCGATCGCAGAGGTAGATTGATTGGAATTAATGGCCGTGCAAAATATCCCGTGGCTGGGATTAATGCCTATCGGTTTGAAGATGGCAGTCTACCATCAGCAGATTTATATCGAGACATGGAAGTATTAAGTTGGGCGATTCCCGTTGCTACATTCAAGGATGTAATCGAGCGATCGCTTGACTCTCTATCGTCAATTGGGGAGAAAGAGGGAATCTGGCAAAACGATTGGGAATAGGATTGCTACAGTCCCTTTTTTCTTCTCATCACCGTTTGATTGACCACATCAGTAAAAGCAACGCATTATCATTTATGCTAGACCTCAATACTATATTTGACGAAAGCTATTATCTCGCCCAAAACCCCGATGTATCGCAAGCAGTAGCAGTCGGTGCTTTCAGCAATGCACTAGAGCATTTTCTGAACTTCGGTCAATTTGAAAGACGAGATCCTAGCGCTCTGTTCGATACAGATTTTTATCTGGCATTGTACCCAGATGTGGAAGCCGCCGTGATGCAAGACGAAAGCATAACGGCAATCGACCATTTTCTCCAGTTTGGGCAGAGAGAGGGACTCGATCCGCTTGCCGAATTCGATACTCGATATTATCTGGACGAAAATCCAGATGTTGCAGCAGCCGTTGAGCGAGACGAACTCACGGGAATCCAACACTTCTTGTTATTCGGGCAATTTGAAGGTCGCAACCCTAATGATGAGTTTGATACGGCTTCTTACTTCCAACAAAATGGAGATGTTGCAGCAGCTACTTCAGGTAGCTTAAGTGCGATTCAACATTTCCTGGTCTTTGGAAAAAATGAGGGACGCCGATTCGAGGCGGTAGAGAACAATAAAGATTTATTACGGGCTGAAGATTTAGGTACGCTCGGCGAAACACCAATCTTTCAAAATTCCACTCCTGACTCTAGCAATATCTATCTTTTCACGCTGCCGAACAGTCGTAAGGTTACCATCGATTTTGATGGATTAACCGAGTTGGACAGCGTAAGTATTGGTCGGGATTTGGATCGGGATTTAATTATCGATGATTCAGAATTTTTGGCTGGTGAGATTCAACCACCTTTCAATAATGACGAAGAACCTATCATCAAAAAAATTGACACTACTGTGCTACCAGCAGGTACTTACTTTCTGCGAGTGAATACACCACCAGAAGGGGAAAATTCTAACTATAGCTTGAGTTTATCGGCTCAACCAGATAATCCGACTGTGGATTCCAATTTTGACCCAAACTTTGGTAAGGGTCTGGTGGATGCTAAACAAGCAATCGAGGGAGCGATCGGCAGTTCGATTTCTAGTGCCGAGCCGTTAACGTCGGCAAATGGAGAGAATTTTGAAGATTTGAACCGAATCAATGTGGCATCAGCGTGGGCTAATGGGTTTACAGGACAAGACATGGTAGTTGCCGTTATCGATAATGGCGTGGACTATAACCACCTTGATTTACAACGGAATATCTGGACAAATCCGGGGGAAATTTCCGGCAATGGAATCGATGATGACGGCAATGGCTATGTGGATGATATTCGGGGCTGGGATTTTGCTGATAATGATAACGACCCCATGCCGAAAGACTCGGAAAAAATTCACGGCACTCATGTTTCCGGAACCATTGCAGCGGGGAGAAATGGCGTGGGAACCACTGGAGTTGCTTATGAAGCACAAATTATGCCGTTAAAAACCGCATCTTCCAATCCAGAAGACTCCAACACTGGTAATTCTGCTATCCCTTCACTCGATGTGCCCGCCGTTTCAGAGGCAATCCGTTATGCTGCTGATAATGGAGCGAATATTATCAACGCCAGTTTGAGCTTGAACGATAATCATCCGGAAGAAGAAAGAGCCGAAATAGAAGATGCTATCGACTACGCTGTCTCTAAAGATGCGGTGGTTGTTTTAGCATCAGGCAATCAAGGAAGATCTGATACGAGATTTCCCGCATCCTTAGCCGCTTCCATCCCTGGAGTCATTGCTGTCGGTGCTGTAGATAATGAAGGTTTACAGGCGCAAATAAGCAATCTTCCTAGCATTAATAGAGAGACGAATTCCGATTTGAAATTCGTAGTCGCACCGGGAATAGATATTTTATCTACGAGCACAGGACGACAGTATGAAACTCTGGATGGTACTTCAATGGCAACTCCCCATGTTGCAGGTGTGGCAGCCCTCATCCGCCAAGCCAATCCCAATCTAACTCCTGTAGAAGTTGTCGATGTTCTCACCGGAGCCACCACCGTAGCAGGACTTACTCCTTTTGACCCTAGTCCTGATGAAGGCAGCATTATTGTAGCTTAGGGTAAAAGCATCGAGCGTTCTGCGTTCTAGTTTCATTCCGCTTTACGGAACAAAGGGTGCTTTTCCACCACTGGAAAACTTGCAGGCGATCGCTTTCATCGAGCTACTCAATGAACTCCATTGAGTTCCTCGTTCCATCTCCTTTAATTACTAACAGCCAATGACTTTTAATTTCACTTCCATCAACTTCTTGTCCCGTACCTTCGCCGGAACTGCAACCCTAGTGGCCATGTTAAGCATCCTTCCCGGAGTCGGGCAAGCCAAAACCACTCTACCCACTTCATCGGGGCAAAATTTCCCACAGGAAAACCCATCTCTGATTGACGAAAACACAATTGCCCAAGAAGGGTCAGAGTCCCTCTTAAATCAACTGGAAGAACCAGGAGAAATACTGGAAGAAGCAGCATTCTACGAGATGTTGGGCAATATGTACCTGGAAAACGAAGAGTATGAGAATGCTATTGGTATGTACAACAGCGCAATTGAAAGTCAATCGGAATATGCTGAGGCTTATATGGGTCGTGGAATAGCACGGGCGCGACTGGGAGATAAGTCAGGAGCGATTGAAGACTTGCGCCAAGCTGCCAGTTTGTTCCAGGACCAAGGAAACACCGAAGCCTATGAACAAGTTCAGCAGCTACTCAGTCAAGTCGAGTAAAATCCCTAGTGCTGGATAGCTTTTTCCCAGACATAGTTTTTCGGAGGGGGATTGCAAATCAATTGGTAGACTTGAAAAAGTCAGAAGGCCAATTTTGGTTTTGTAAGTAATTGGATGCATGAAACTAAAAACGATACTTTTGAGTTGGTTGGGTGCAACAGCGATTTTCGGTGCTGCATTCTTGCCTTCAAACGCCCAAAAAACCCCCTCTTTTACTACTCAGCCAATCGGTTGAAAAAAGATTTGAATGTGAATTAAAGCAGGGAAATTATTATACGGTATTAAATCGAAACGAGCGGAATTATCCAATTATTCAATGGACGAATAAAAACCTCAGCACTGACGTTCATGGGCTAGAATATAATTTAGATGAACGAACCGGTCCTCAGCCAGTGCCAGACCCAGAGCATCTCATCAATATGGTAGTGGGAATGTTTTGGCAAACGAGCGGGGGATTCCCTATCGAATTTCAGCGTTTGTGGTTTGTGTGGATGGAGAGCTTTGCGATCGCGAAAGTAT
>NZ_JAYFEQ010000717.1:0-5847 GCF_055795085.1 Phormidium sp. CCY1219
GGACTATTTGTTGGCTTCCTTGGGTGGAAGCACTGCGCGATTGCAGGACACAACGTTTTTGGTGGTCGTAGGGACACACAACTTTTCAAGGAAAAGGATTATCTCCATGATTCGAGATTAATAAAATGGTTGAAAGGCGGTTAAAACCGCCGTTCGCCCTTCCTCCCCGAACTAAAGTTACGGGGATTCCAGGTTCTCGATTGCTTCTCGTTTGAAGTATTCCAAGAGACAAGACACTGCGATCGCTGCGGTGCCAAATCGGTTCCCCCTCTGGGGCTTTCGCCGAAATTTGGGCACCGGGAATGGATGCACCAATTTTAGCAGTGGCATTGCCCCCAAATCGGCAGCAGCCTTGAGTGAAATCGGGCATCCTTGCAGCGCATCTTCTGTAGCAAAAGCAAATTTACCCAATTAACGAACAGCTTCCACCAATATCTATAACGCCTGTGATTGAAAAGAGACGCTCTCGCGACCTACCTCAAATTAACGAAAGAATTCGTTTCCCCAAGATTCGAGCCATTGACACCGACGGCAACCAACTGGGCATTATATCGCCTAGCGAGGCCCTGCGAATGGCTGAGGAAAAAGACCTGGATTTAGTCTTAGTCAGCGACAAGGCCGATCCCCCGGTTTGCCGAATCATGGATTATGGAAAATATAAATTCGAGCAAGAGAAAAAAGTCCGGGAGGCGAAGAAAAAGCAGCATACCTCTGAGGTCAAAGAAGTGAAAATGCGCTACAAAATTGAAGACCACGATTATAACGTGCGTCTCAAACAAGCGCAGCGCTTCCTGAAATCGGGGGATAAAGTAAAAGCGACAATTATGTTCCGAGGTCGCGAAATTCAACATACAGATTTAGCAGAAGAGTTGCTGAGGCGAATGGCAGGCGATTTGGATGAAATTGCCGAAATTCAGCAAAATCCGAAGAAAGAAGGGCGCAGCATGACGATGTTGCTGTCTCCCAAGAAGTAGGATCCACCGCCGAGGCGATGAGAAAGAGTTTATCGCCCCTAAACGGGTATCTCGAAAGGCGGAGGCGCGATCGCCTCCGGTTTGAGGGGAGTTTAGGCCGGGGGGATGGTAAAACTCAGGTGCAGGCGCAACCCAGCCAGCGCCCGGGGAGAAGAACTCTCCACAAGGAGGCAGGTGGGTTTGTGCTTCAGAGCATGATTCTTCGTCAATAAGACTTTTTAAAAGCTAGTCGCGATCGCGGCTAGCTTTTTCCCTATTTTCCTATTTCCCCATCGCGATCGCCCCGCCACCGGATTCGCAAAAATTCCCCCAGGGGGACTTGACAAAAAAGATAAATTGTGTTAATGAAAGAGCCAGATCCAGAGAGAGGCGATCGCTACAGGTGTGGTTGCGCTATCCCACCGCAAGGGTCAGAACCACAGCATCCTCTCCCCGGGTAGAGCAACTGAAAACACCTCTGGGAACTCGCCTCCCATAGCCCGCACCAGTGGCGGTTGCAAAGAAAAAGAGGTTATGGTATTGAGGAAGAACGCATGTCCTCGTCCGGCGTGGGCAGAAAATCGCCTAAGATAGAGGGTAAACTCCACCACAGAAACTCAATCACTGGAATGGAGGTTGCAGCCAGGGAAACAGGGCACGCAAAACAGAGATTTATTTAGGGGAAATCTGATGAAAAACGATTTACAAAGCCGGAACCGCCACTGAGTGCGTCCTGGGCACCAGAAACCCAATTTAATCGGCACAAAAACAGGGATAATCTACATTCACAGGAAATCAACGCTGCATGGAACTTAAAGATCGGCGGTTTGCGAAAAGTGGATTCGCTCAGGCATTGCTACAGTGGTTAAACCTTCGTCCGGAAGAAGCAGAGCGAACGTGGTTGATGTTCGCCTTTTACACCGCCACATCCGTAGGACTGCTTTGGCTCGAAGCGAGCACCGTAGGCTTGTTCTTAGATGAATACGGCGCAGACTCCTTGCCCTGGATTTATGTGGCGGGTGCGGGAATCGGCTCATTTCTGGGAGTCATCTACTCTTGGATGCAAAAATTCCTGCCCCTGCGCCGAGTGATCGTGGCGATCGCCATCCTCATGGCACTCCCCTTGCTGTTGTTTCGCCTCGGATTAGAAATCGTCATCATTGCCAGCATCACCATTTTCGTGATGCGGTTGTGGCTCGAAGCGATCTACGTCCTCAACGACCTCAACACCTCCATCACCGCCAACCAACTGTTTAACATTCGCGAAATTAAGCGCACCTACCCGATCGTCAGCAGTGGGATTTTACTTGCAGATGTACTCAGTGGATTTTCCCTGCCCCCCCTGCTACAGTTTGTCGGCTTGAGAAACGTTCTGCTGGTCTCTTGCTTGCTCATGCTCCTGGGTGCCGCAATTCTGTTGTACTTGAGCCAGACCTATCATCAAGCCTTTCCCGACACAGTGCGATCGAGCGAAATCGACAGCGAACATGATTTCACCAATCGAAGACTCGGCGGCCCGTTGAAAGGCTACGTCATTCCCCTATTTACATTTTTTATTTTTACCGAAGCCGTTTATATCATCGTTGACTTTTTATTTTTGAGCGAACTGGAACAACAAAATCCCGCCGGACAAGATCTCGCGATCGGGATTGCCAGTTTCCTCGGAGTATTCAACGGCATATTGGGCATCTTTGAACTGGTGATGCAGTGGTTTATCTCCAGTCGGATGGTGGAAAAATTCGGGGTGTTTTTTGCCGCCAGTCTGTTACCCACCGGATTGGTGATGCTTGGCGGATTTTCTTTAACTCCCGGCGTGCCGTTCTTTTGGGGGTTGGTCAGCCTCAAATTTATCGAAGAACTGCTGAAATATACCGTCATTGAAGGCACCGGGCCGGTGTTATTTCAACCCCTGCCCGACAGCATTCGCAGCAACATTCAATCGATGGTAAATGGGGTTGCCGAACCCTTAGCGATCAGCGCAACGGGGGTCGGGATTTTAGCCACCATCTGGTTCACCCACTTGCTGTTTCCCAACGCCAGCGATACCGCGCAAGTCGAACTCCAGGGAGTCATATTCTTAGGGTCGATCGTGTTGATGGCCTTAGCCTGGTTGTTCGTGATTTGGTTGCTGCGATCGCGCTATGTGGGTTTGCTGGTCTCGAGCGCGGAACGGGGTCGTCTGGGCGTCTCCGATGTGGATTTGCGAACCTTGAAGCGCACCGTGATGGAAACCCTAGAAAACAAAGGCAGCGATGAGGATAAACGCTCTTGCATCGAACTGCTCAATCAAATCGACCCCGAACATGTGGGCGAGGCCCTCGCACCCCTGTTGGCGCATCTCTCCCCCCCCTTGCAGCGCCAAAGTTTGGAGGTCATGCTTCAGCATCCCTCGGTGGCATATATTTCCCACGTGCGCGCACTCCTGAGTCAAACCATAACCCCAGAAGTCTTCGCCTTAGCCCTGCGCTATATCTGGCTGACCGAACCGGATCTCGATATCGAGCAACTGCGCCCTTATCTGCGAGCCGAAGTGGATCCGGTGGTGCGGGGCACTGCTGCCGCTTTAATCATGCGTCGCGGAAATCGCGAGCAAAAAGCAGAAGCCACCAACGCCCTGCGCCACATGCTCACCCACAAGCAAGAACGGGAACGAGTGATGGGCTGTCGCGCCCTGGGCGAAGCCGAGTATTTGCAAGGGTTGCGACTGTTTATCCCCAATCTGCTTCAGGATGAGTCGTTGCGGGTGCGCTGCGCTCTTCTGGAGGTGATTGCTTCGACCCATTTAGAAGAATATTACCCCTCCCTCCTGCGCGGACTCTACTATAAATCCACTCGCGAGGCAGCCATGCGCGCCTTAGTGCGCTTGAATAACGAGGTCCTCGATCGCGTGGTGGAACTGGCAGAAGATATCCATAAACCAGATTTGGTGCGGATGCAAGCTTGGATGGCGATCGGTCAGATGGGAACTCGCGAATCCCTCGATACTTTGGTCGATCGCCTGATGACCGGCTGGGGCATCACCCGCCGCAATATCCTCCGCATCCTGCTGAAAATGCCCGGAGAAGTGGGGATAGAAGGGGTCTTAGACCGCATGGGCCGCAGCGGGGTGGAAATTTTAATCGACCAAGAACTAATGCTGATGGGCCAAATTTATCAAGCACTGATCGAACTCAATGCAGACCGGGTTCTCGGACGAGAAGCCAATCTCCTGCGCCGCGCCCTACGCGATTCGATCGCCGATTCGGTTGACCGCTTATTTCTGCTGATGAAGTTTCTTTATCCCCTCGGATCGATTCAAGCGGCTGCTTTTAATCTCAAGTCGGGGGTGCGGACAAATATGGCCCGGGGATTAGAAATTTTGGACAATACTCTCGATATTCCGAGCAAGCAAATTCTGCTCAACGTTCTCGATCGTCGCTCCGATGAGGAAAAATTGCAAAGCTTATCGGAACTGGTGGCGATCGAATCCCTCTCCCAAGAGCGTCGTCTCCGCCGTCTGCTCGACTTACGCCACTTTATCTCCGATTGGGCATTAGCTTGCTGCTTTCATTTAGCACTCGCGGAACGCTGGAGTCTGAGTGCGGAACAAACTTTGGCTTGTTTGGGCCATCCGAAAGGTTTTGTGCGCGAAGCTGTGCTAGCCTACCTGAGAGTAGCCTCTCCCCGCGCCCTCCTCGAACTGTTGCCGAGGATGAAAAATGACCGGGACCGCCTCGTCGCCGCACAAGTTAAGGAGATGATGGCCCAGTTGGGAATTAGCGATTCTTCCCCCCATACCCCAACCGCAACCGGAGGCTCTCAGGGGTTTCCCAATTATCCCGGTATCGCAGGTTTGGAAGCAACCTAACGACTTAACTTTTTATTTTCGCAATGCTGACCAGTGTTGACCGCTTACTATTTGTCAGGGGCGTTCCGATTTTTAAGGAACTGCGGGATGATTTTCTCGTTCGCCTCGCTTCGGTGATGGATGAACTTTCTTTCCCCGCAAAGCATACTATTTTTACGGAAGGTCAGGAAGGGCGATCGCTCTATATTGTCGTCTCGGGCCAAGTCCGCGTCCATATCGGCAATCGGGATCTCGCTCAACTCGACAAGGGTGCTTGCTTTGGTGAAATGTCTCTGTTCGACGCCGAACCCCGTTCGGCTTCGGTCTCGACTCTCGAACCCTGCGAGTGTCTGGTTTTGACTCAGCAACAACTCTATGACGCGATCGATGAAACCCCCGGCATTGCAATCAATATCATCCGCTTGCTCTCGCGCCGCATCCGCGAACTCAACCGCATTAATTCTCAAGCGGCGGCACAGCAGCAATCAAATGAGTTACGCAACGCTGATAGCAATGCGGTGGGATAGCACGAATCCATCGGCGATCGCTGTGCAAACCCCTCGGCAAGATCTGCTACCCTGACCCTCTCCTCTTGTCATCGCCGATATGCCTTTAAAGGAGATAAATTGGTAGCGATATGACTCGACTCGTCAAGCTTGCCGATTTATGAATCGAAATCCATTTCCACTCATTGTGGTGGGCATCCTCGCCGTGGCGGCGGCGATCGCTGGCGCTTATGTGGCGTTTCGCTCCCCACCTTCTACTTCCCCAGTGACGGAGAATCTCCCCCCACCAGAGGTCCCTACCGCCGAACCGTCCCCAACCCCTACATCCCCTCCCCCTAAGTCCCCAACACCGCGATCGCAACCTATGCAAGTCCCTAGCCCCTCCCCTGACGCTTCTCCCTCACCCACTGAAAATGTCGAACCGGTTGTGGTCACTCCTCCCCCACCGGACAATTGCGAGGTGAATACCGCGATCGTCTCTGACCGTGACGTACTCCCGACGCCGACCGCTTAGGCGGTACGGCGCGGGCTTCTGCGCCCAGACCTTTGAGATCTGGGTTTC
>NZ_JAYFEQ010000718.1:0-21444 GCF_055795085.1 Phormidium sp. CCY1219
TGCAACATTCCTCCGCACATCATATCGGTAAGCGATTGAAATCGCGCCTTGGCAATCCAAGTCCGCCTATGCGGACTAATTCTTTTTGCAACATTCCTCCGCACATCATATCGGTAAGCGATTGAAATCGCGTCTTGGCAATCCAAGTCCGCCTATGCGGACTCATTCTTTTTGCAACATTCCTCCGCACATCATATCAGTCGTCTTTAGAAGATTTCAGCTATAAGGCGGGGACTCAAAGTCCCCGCCTTTAAATGCCTATCCGATACCTCCAAGGTGGATTTAACTTCTCAAATTCACCTGGAATTTTTTGACCAAGGCATCGCGGACTTTTTGATGCACCGGGTCTACATCCTTGTCCTTGAGGGTGCGATCGGCTTCGCGATAGACCAGTCGGAACGCTAAACTGCGCTGACCTTCCGGCACATTTTGCCCGCGATATTCATCGAACAATTCCACCGATTCTAATATAGCACCGCCGGCTTTAATCATCACTTTTTCCAAGTCAGCAACCGGAACCTCGATGGGGGCGAAGAACGCCAAATCGCGATCGGATGCCGGATAAGTAGAATAGGAGTGGAAGGTGCGATCGCGCGTTGCTTGCCCCAATCCTTGAACCAGGGGTGTTAAATCCATTTGGAACACATACACCGCATCGGGCAATTCCCGTTTTTGGCGCAGTTGCGGATGAAGCTGTCCGAAAACGCCGATTTGTCGGTCTTGGAACCAGAGAGAGGCGGTACGTCCCGGATGTAACATCTCCGGGAAGATATCTTTGGCTGGGGTATATTCCACCGTGAGGCGCAACCGTTCGAAGGCATTTTGCAGGATACCTTTTGCTTCGTACCAGGTTATCGGTTGTTCCCGTCCGCTGCGGATCCAGCGTCCGCGTGTGGGGTCGCCGCCGATAATGCCGGCGATCGCTTCTTTTTCCTGCAATCCTGCGGAATCCTTCCAGAACACGCGACCGATTTCAAACCCATTGAGCGCGCCATTGCCCTGTTCTAAATTAAACGCAAACGCATCCACCATGCCCGAGAGCATTTCGGTTCGCAGGGCAGAATATTCCGTAAATAGCGGATTAGAAAGAGCGATTTGAGACTCATGTTCTGCCTTGAGCAAGGAATAGTGCATCAATTCGGTCAACCCGGCACCTCGCAAGGCGTTTCGCAGTTGCCGTTGTGCGGACACTTCCGGGGAGAGTTCGCCGGCAGCACTTTGAGTGGGGAGGGTTTCGCAGAAGCGATCGTAACCGTAGAGACGGGCGATTTCTTCGATTAAATCGATTTCCCGTTCCAAGTCGCGGGCGCGATAGGGGGGCACTTTCACATCCCAGCGTTCCCCTGGGTCGATCGCGGTTACGTCACATCCCAACGCCGTCAGGATGCGTTCGATATCGGATCGAAGCAATTCACCGGTGCCCTCTTTCACCGGACCGAGCACGCGGTTGACCCGATCGCGACGCAGGGCGATGGTATGCACCGTACCGCCGGGGCGCAATTCTTCCGGGCGGCGATCGGCGAACTCTTGAAACACCGGTACGCCGCCGGCCAATTCGCAAATCAGGGCGATCGCGCGCTGACAGGCGGTTTCTAACCCCGCATAGTTGACGCCACGTTCGTAACGCGCCGAGGACTCGGTACGTAACCCTTGCGCCCGGGCCGATCGCCGAATTGCTGGCGGATCGAACAGGGCCGCTTCTAAAATCAAATTTTGGGTATTGTCGTGGACTTCGGTTTCTTCGCCACCCATCACCCCGCCGATCGCCACTGGTTTATTGTTGGCGGTTATCAGCAGATTTTGCGGTTGCAGGGTGCGATTTTGACCGTCTAAGGTTTTGAACCGTTCTGCAGCTTCAGCGAAACGAACGCCAATGGTTAACGATTCGCCACCGGCGAGTGATTGTAAGCGATCGCGATCGAAAGCGTGCAGGGGTTGTCCCCATTCGAGTAAAATGTAGTTGGTAATATCCACCACATTATTAATCGGGCGGACGCCGGCAGCTTCCAGGCGCTGCTGCAACCACTGGGGGGAAGGGGCGATCGTCACCCCTTGGATTTCGGTGGCGATATACCCGGGACAAGCTTTTGGCTCTTGCAGGTTTAACGCCAGACCTTTGCCACCGGCTTGCACCGACACCGGATCGGTGGCGGGCAAGCGCAAGGGTGCGCCCGTCAGCGCCGCCACTTCTCGCGCCACCCCCACCATACTCAAGGCATCGGCTCGATTTGCCGTAGAGGTCAAGTCCAAAATGACGTCATCGAGACCCAACAAGGGGCGAACGTCTGCGCCGATTTCGACTTTCTCGGGGTCAAAAATATAAATGCCCTCGGAGTCTTTTTCCAAACCCAATTCGGCGAGGGAGCAAATCATACCTTCAGAGGGAACGCCGCGCAATTTGGTTTTTTTGATTTTCAAATCGATCGCGGCGAGATAGGTGCCTGTTGTGGCTACTGGCACGTACATATTCGATCTTGCATTGGGAGCGCCACAGACGATGTTTAGGGGCTTGTCTCGGCCCACATCGACTTTGCAAACGCTCAATTTATCGGCGTTGGGGTGTGGTTCGCGTTCGATCGCAAGTCCCACCACGACGCCATCAGCCCATGTCCGCCGGTCTTCGATGTCTTCGACTTCAAATCCTGCCATCGTCAGCGTATGAGCTAACTCTTCTGGGGACATGGTGATGTCTACCAGTTCCCGCAACCAGTTGAGAGAAATCCGCATTGATGTGGACGCCTAAAAAATAAGTCAGCAAAAATAAGTCAGCCTAACTTATTTTACTTGCTGTTGGGCGCGATGGGAATTCTTCTGGTGGAGATTGGGGAACCGCCGCAATGGCGTTTGGCGGAAATGGCGGGGTTGGGGGCGCGCCACGGCGAGCTTAAAAGAGGCCGCGTTTGCCGTTGGGTTTGACGGTAAGCCAGTTGGTGCGGGCCATTGCGAGCTGGCGATCGCTGACTTTCGCGCCGGTTAGATTTGCGCCGCACAGATTGGCTCCCCGGAGATTGGCTTGGGAGAGGGAGGCTAAGCGCAGATCTGCGCCGCGCAAATCGGCGCGCTCTAAATTGGCATTGACGAAATAGACTTTGCTCAAGTTGGCATCGCGCAGGTTGGCGCGCACTAAGCTGGCGCGACCGAAGTTGGCGTTAAAGAGATTGGAGCCTTGCAGGTTGATGTCATCGAGGGTGGCGTCGTAAAAGTTGGCTCCGGCTAAATGGGCTTTGGCCAAGTTTAAGCCGACTAAATCGCAGTCGGCAAAGTCTTTTCTGCCTTTGCCATAGGCGAGTCGCACCCCATTGGCATCTAAGGTTTCTCCACTGCCCGCCGCCGAACCGCCACCGGCGAGGGTTTGGGTGCGAAATCGGGTGGCGGAAGTGGGGGCGGCGCTCAAGCCTTCGGTCATGTCGCGGGAGTTTTTCAGTTGGGTGGCTTTTTGTTTTTTGTTGGCTTTGCGGGCGCGAATCAGTTGGGCTTCGCGCACGGCGGGGGGCAACCAGGCGGTATTGGTGTTTCCTAATTGGGTTTCTTCTTCGGTTGGCGCTTCCCTGGTTTTGCTTTGGGAGACCATTCCTTGGGCGAGACTGTCGCGATGTTCTTCTACGTCGAGGGCGCGCAGGACCTCTTCGGCGGATTGGTAGCGATCGCGCACGGAAGCGGCGAGCATTTTCCCGAGCACTTCGGCAAAACTGTCGCTGATGTAGCAGAGGTGCTGACGCCACAGGATTTCGGAGGTCATGGGGTCGTAGCCCATGCGTTTGGGCGATCGCCCGGTGAGGAGATAAAGGCAAGTGGCTCCAATGGCGTAAATGTCGCTGGCATAAACCGGTCGCAGGGCCATCTGTTCTTGGGGGGCAAAGCCGGGGGTACCAATGGCGAAGGAGGTAAAGGCGGTTTCGCCGGTGGATTGGGGATTGACAATGGCGGTTTGGCTGACGCGATCTTTGACTGCGCCAAAGTCAATCAATACCAGTTTGTCGTCTACGTCTCGGCAAATGATGTTGGCGGGCTTGATGTCCCGGTGAATCACTTCATTTTCATGCAGGTATTTCACCAAGGGCAAAATGGCATAGAGAAATTGCTTGACGGCATATTCGGTGAATGGACCATTGCGCTTGACTTGTTGTTTTAAGGTTTGGCCGCTGATATATTCTTGTACTAAATAAAATTGCCGATCGCCTTCAAAGTAATCGAGCAATCTGGGCACTTGCGGATGGTTGCCGATTTTGCCCAGGGTTTTGGCTTCGCGCGCGAATAGTTGCCGCGCCATTTCAAGCACGTGCGGGGCGGTGGAGGCGGGACGCAGTTGCTTGATGACGCAGATGGGTTTTCCCGGTAAAGGCTCGTCTACAGCTACGAAGGTCGCACCAAACCCTCCTTGACCCAAAGCTTTGAGCGGGCGATAGCGATCGCGCAACAGTAACTTTGAGCCACAGGTTTGACACCTGACAGCGCGGTCGGGATTTTCGGGATGAGAACAGGCGGGATTGACGCAGTAGCTCATTAAACTTCACCTGAATAATAATGTAATGTTTTCGCCGTAAAAGAGCGATGTTTACTTTATGGTTGTAGATGCTACACCTCTTTTTGCTTACAGGATAACAATTCCGGCAGAATTGAGTTATCTCTACCTTAGATAATTTCCAGAGGATTTTTCAATTCGGATGCGGGTCTTTTTTTGAAAGTATTGTCAAAATTGCCCGGTTTTGTTTAAAGAGTTGGTAAATGCCGCATCACACGATCGCGATCGCGGCTTTCGTTTCCTCTAAGATCAGGATTCCCCAATTTACAAGTCTATAAACACCTCCGGTCATCTGTTGCAGTTCTTCCGATGTCCGAAAAAGTTCTGTTCGGTTTTGCCGGCGTCACTGGGGAATTTGCCGGATTTTCCCCTTGCGAAGAATCGGAAGTTAACGCCTATCTTACCTGGGTGAGATACGGCGCGGGTGATGTTCTGGCGGGCAATTGGATTCCCATGTGCCGCCTCTATCCCCATCATCCGAGAACCCCCCTTTCACCATGACGCTATCAGTGTAGCTTAGGCAATTCCCTCAATGTGGCGTGGGAATTCCTCAGCCTCGGATTGAGTTCACTTAAGTTATCACCCCTCCTCTTTTTTCACTTAAGCGCGAAATTGTAGGGAAATTGTAGGGAAATTGTAGGGAAATTGTAGGGAAATTGTAGGGTGGGCAATGCCCACCCTACGGTATTTTACCTCTAAGGGAATTAAAAAGGAAGAATAGCTCACTTAAACCCGAACCCGATGCAGGAGATGAATATCGGCATGGTTAGGGTTAGAAAATGCGGTTCTGGGGTCAGTTAGTTCTTGCCCGGGCCAACTTCGCGCCCGGACACCAAGCGCAACTATCATCGAGTTTTTTGTTGGATTTCGCGCAAGCCGAGTCCACCCATCGTTCGCCGGTTAGGGGACAGACAAAGGTTTTCGGCGCGATCGCCACAGAATTGGCACTCGGTAACTCCACCACCGGGGCATTGCCCGAGGAGGGTTTGCCCACGGCGGGGGCAACAACCTCGGTTGCACGGGAGTGAATTAACCTCATGCGGTTCCACCGATGCCTGGTGGTTGGATGCCTCAATAAAGGCGTTCCCATCTCGCTCCTCACATCACTTAAATAACAAAAGAGACTGGCAATTCCCCTCAGAATGGTTCTCAGTCTCCAGATTCGTTTAAACCTTCTAGATTCAAAAACCTGTGACCGGATAAAATAGATTTGCTCCTGTTGTAGAGAATTTCAACCGTGTGGTTTGAGGTGCCGATATGGATGCATCCAAACCTCTACAATAGTGAAGAAGTCCACGACGAACCGCAAGCGATGTCAGGCATCAGCCCCGAACCGGCCACCAAACCCCCCAACCTCGATCGCGCCCTGAAGCATTTTTTTGGCTATGACAGCTTTCGCCCGGGGCAGCGCGAGATTATTGCCTCAGCCCTCAAACAGCAGGATTTATTGATTGTCATGCCCACCGGGGGCGGCAAGTCCCTGTGCTTTCAGCTTCCCGCCCTGCTCAAACCCGGGGTGACGGTGGTGGTATCGCCCCTGATCGCGTTGATGCAAGACCAAGTAGAAGCCCTGCGAAATAATGGCATCGGGGCCACCTTTCTCAATAGCACCCTTTCGTTGCAAGAGATGCGTAAGCGCGAACAAGCGATCGTCCAAGGCAAAATCAAACTGCTCTACGTCGCCCCAGAACGCTTGCTGAGTCCCCGCTTTGAGCCACTCCTCCAGATTTTGTACTACCAAGTCGGCATCAATGCATTCGCGATCGACGAGGCCCACTGCGTCTCGGAGTGGGGTCACGACTTTCGCCCGGAATATCGTCAACTGCAACTGCTGCGCCACCGCTGCCCCGATGTGCCGATGATGGCCCTCACCGCCACCGCCACTCAGCGGGTTCGTCAAGACATTATCGAACAACTGGCTCTCAAAGACGCCAAAGTCCATATCGCTAGCTTCAATCGTCCCAATCTTTACTATGACGTGCTGCCCAAAGACCGAGGA
The DNA here is from genome assembly GCF_055795085.1 of Phormidium sp. CCY1219. Taxonomy (NCBI): domain Bacteria; kingdom Bacillati; phylum Cyanobacteriota; class Cyanophyceae; order Oscillatoriales; family Oscillatoriaceae; genus Phormidium; species Phormidium sp. CCY1219. Next base: position 6,522 of record NZ_JAYFEQ010000718.1, read on the forward strand.
TCCTATCCCAAACTGCTCCGGTTAATTCGCCAAAGTAACGGTTCCGGAATCATCTACTGTCTCTCGCGTCGTCAAGTGGATGAACTCGCCTTTCGACTGCAGCGCGATGGCATCGACGCCCTCCCCTATCATGCCGGGATGAGCGACGAAGAACGCAGTGTGAATCAAACCCGATTTATCCGCGATGACGTGCCGATTATCGTGGCGACGATTGCCTTTGGCATGGGGATTAACAAACCCGACGTGCGCTTTGTGGTTCATTACAATTTACCCCGCAACATCGAAAGTTACTATCAAGAATCCGGACGGGCGGGACGAGACGGAGAACCGGCGCAGTGTACCTTATTTTTTAGCTATGGTGATTTAAAAACTATCGAATATATTATCGACAAAAAAGCCGACCCTGCCGAACAGCGGATTGCTCGTCAGCAGTTGCGCCAAATGGTGAATTATGCCGAAGGAACCGACTGTCGCCGGACGATTCAATTGGGGTATTTTGGGGAACGATTTGCGGGAAATTGTGCCAATTGCGACAATTGCAAAAATCCCCAACCTACGGAAGATTGGACTATTGAGGCGATGAAGTTTCTCTCTTGCGTGGCGCGGTGTAAAGAACGGTTTGGGATGAATTATATTATCGACGTGCTGCGCGGGTCGAAAAGTCAAAAAGTGTTGCGCTACGGACACGATCGCCTCTCCACTTATGGCATCGGCACGGATAAAACGAAAGATGAGTGGAAAATGCTGGGCCGATCGCTGATTCACCAAGGATTGCTCGCCGAAACCACGGATGGATTTTCCGTACTCAAGCTCAATTCCGCAAGCTGGGAGGTGATGCGAAAACAGCGATCGGTTCAGATTGCAGTACGGCGAAAAGAATCCACTCTCAGCATGGACCAACGGGCGAGCAAAATGGCGGAAGTGGAAATGCTGTTAATGATGTTGCGAAAACTTCGCAAGGAAATTGCCGACGAGCAATCCGTCGCCCCTTATATGATTTTTCAAGATTCCACCTTGAAATTAATGGCACATCAGCGCCCGCAAACCCTCTCCGAATTTAGCGAAATATCCGGGGTGGTGGATTATAAAGTGGAGCAATACGGCGATCGTTTTGTGGAAGCGATTCAATCCTATTGCGAGCAACAAGGATGGTCGCGATCGCCAGACGCCAGGGAAGCACAAACCGAGGATTCCGAACCGGTAGAGGCACTGTTCGAGCAATTGCGAATCCTGCGCCGCGAAATTGCCGACGAACGTGCCATTGCCGCTTTTCTGGTATTTCCCAATTCTACCTTAAGGCAGATGGCGCAACAGCGTCCGCAAACGTTAGCACAATTGAGTCAAATATCTGGGGTTGGGAAGCAAAAATTGGCCGACTATGGCGATCTCTTTCTGGCAGAAATTCAAGCCTTTTGTCAAGCCAACGATTTATCCGCCGCGATCGCACCACCCGATGCCGATATTCGCACCGAACCTTCCTACACCCAATTACAAACCCTGGAATTACATCAGCAAGGGATGAGCGTGGCGGAAATTGCCGAAACTCGCAACATTCGCCCCAGAACGATTATCCGTCACCTTTCCGAACTGATTGAAATGAACCAACCGGTGGATCTCGATCGCCTGGTTTCACCGGAACGTCAGGGGCAAATCTGGAAAGCCCTGCAAGTTATCGGCGATCGCAAATTGACTCCCCTGCGCGAGTATCTCGGCGAAAGCTACAGTTTCGATGAAATTAATCTGGTGCGGGGACTCTGGCGACGGGAAGTGGAAGAATTGGACTTTTAAGCGCTCAAACCAAAGCAACCGTCGCCTGGGTGACGCCCCCGAGTCAATCAGGGGAACTGATGCCAAATCGCATGGGGGCGCTTTCGCAGTGGAAGAGGTGGGGGTGCATCCCCAGGCTTTCGCCTAGGGATGAGATTATTACCACAAGTCAATCAAATTGTCAAGCCTTGAGCGGCGTGGTGGGACAAGAAACATTCGTGCCCCCCAAACCACAGTAGCCGCCTGGGTTTTTGGCGAGATACTGCTGATGGTAGCCTTCCGCGTAGTAGAATTCCGGCGCGTCGAGAATTTCCGTGGTAATTTCCCCGTAGCCGGCGGCGCTGAGGGCCTCTTGGTAGGCATTTTTCGAGGCGATCGCCAATTCTTTTTGGGCGTCGGAATAGGTGTAAATCCCGGACCGATATTGGGTGCCGGTGTCATTCCCTTGGCGCATTCCTTGGGTGGGGTTGTGGTTTTCCCAGAAGAGTTTCAGCAATTGTTCGTAACTGATAACCTTCGGGTCATACACCACGCGAACCACTTCATTGTGACCGGTCATCCCGGTGCAGACTTCTTGATAGGTGGGATTGGGGGTGTATCCGGCGGCGTAACCCACTGCAGTGACGAAAACGCCGTTTTCCTGCCAGAATTTGCGTTCTGCGCCCCAGAAGCACCCCATGCCAAATATTGCCATTTCCATCCCGTCGGGATAGGGGGGTTTCAGGGGATGCCCGTTGACGTAATGATGGGCGGGAACGGGCATGGGTTCTGCCCTTCCGGGTAAGGCGTCCTCGGGTTTGGGCAAGGAGAGCTTTTTGCCAAATCCAAATAGTACCATTAAGGTTAACTCCGTGTTGTGAACGACAATCTTAATCTTTCTTCATCTTATGTAATCTTTATTGGGTTGCGATCGCGGTTTCAATCTCTCGGATGGGGAAATTATGATCCATGAGCAGTTTCCAGTTGTTTACTCAACCCTTGCTAGTTCGGCGTTGGTGTCGCAAGTCCTACCCCAGTATGAAATTGCTTCAGTGACCCGGTGCCAATTTTGGCATCGGGGACTCAGCGATGTGTATCTGGTGGAAACCGAACGACACCCATACATTTTACGAGTGTCTCATCACCACTGGCGATCGAAGTCGCAAATTAACTTCGAACTGGAATTGCTGGATTTTTTGCACCAGCGTCAGTTAAGCGTCGCTTATCCCCTGCGAACTAACGAGGGGTTATTGTCGGTGGACATTCCTGCGCCGGAGGGGTGGCGGTATGCGGCCCTGTTTCCCTACGCCCCGGGAACTGTGGCGGTGGGGGATTTGAATGTCACTCAAAGTCACCTGCTGGGAACAACGGTGGCGCAGATCCATCAAGCGGCGCAAGCGTTTCGCTGCGAGTCTCATCGCCCACCGCTGACGTTAGAGTATTTGCTGGACGACTCTTTTGCAGCGATCGCCCCTTTTTTGACCCACCGACCTCCGGATTTGAAGTTTTTGCACGAGGCGATCGGTCAAATCAAATCTCAGCTCTACGATTTTCCCACAGAACCGCCCTATTGGGGTATCTGTTGGGGCGATCCCCATAGCGGTAACGCTCATTTCACCCACACCGGCGAATTGACTTTATTCGATTTCGACCAATGCGGTTATGGTTGGCGCATCTTTGATATTGCCAAGTTTTGGCAAGTCTCCCTCGCTACCGGGTTAAGCAGAAAGGTGCGCGAAGCGTTTCTCAATGGATATCAAACCCTCGCCCCCCTCACGGATACAGAACTCGCCGCTTTACAACCCCTCACCCAAACCGCTCACATTTGGCACTGGGCCATTAATCTTCATCATGCCCGGGTTTACGATTATAGCCGTTTGGACGACAGTTATTTTAACTATCGCCTTCAGCAGTTAAAGCGTTTGAAATCTTACGATTGGCAATTGTTTTAACCGGGTCTAATTTGACAGGCGAATTTCCTCCGAGTGGGCCATACCCCCCGACTAAAATTGTGGTAAAAAGCAAATTTTTTCAGTCGTCTTTAGACGACTTCAGCGATGAGGCGGGGACTTTTAGTCCCCGCCTTTCTTCTACCCAAAATTTAAAAATTCCGGCTTCACCAACATAATTCCGCCAAAGAAAAGCATTAACGTTCCCGCCGTCAGCTTCAGAATTCTGCCTTGATTTTCCGTCAGTCTAGTAGACTTAAACGAGTAAATAAAGTTAAACAAAATGGCCCAAAGCGGGATAATGTAAATTATCGCATACAACGCCGTCCAAAATCCATAACACAGCCAAGCATTCTCCCCACAGTATTTCACCAAACTGGTCAGGTAAACCGTGGGCAGAATGGCGGTGCAACCCAGTTCGATGAGATTCACGAAAATGGCCAGAACAACCGTTGCCCCTAATGCGGCAAAAAACATTCGTTTAGACCGGGCGGTTTGCAGGTTTCTGACGATAGTGCCGGCTCTCTTCGTCACCGCCACCTTTTGCTCCTGGGACAGGGAGAGGGAGAACTTAGAATTAAAGGTGAAATAGTCTTTAATATTAATCGCTCCTACTCCGATTAAAATGGCTCCCAAAATCCAGAAAAATATCTGCTCGTAGCGGGCGATAACCACCGACCCAATCAGGGTCATCATCATAATAAAGAGAAAGTACATGACCGCCGAAGTGATGATAAAAGTCGAGCCAATTAAGGTCATGTCCTGGCGGCGTTTGGTATGAGTCAGCAAAGACAGCAGAATAATCAGAACCGTAAAGGCACAGGGGTTAAAGCCATCGGCGATCGCAATTGCCGAAACGAACAAGGGAAAAGGCAGCGAGCGGGCAAACTGTTGAATCGCGGTCTCTGGAGTAACGGCAATAAAACCGAAAAAACTCACCAACCCGGTGGCCATCAATCCGCCGATCCAATATCTAGCAATTTGAGGATTGTTGCGCTTTTGCTGCTGATATTTCATCGCCGGATATGTGGCCAGATATAAAAGGGGAATTCCTAAAAATTTCCAGCCGGCTTTTCCGGGCTGTGCTTTGTCGGAAACTCCTCCGGATTTGGAAACATTTTCGGCGCGATTTTCGTCTTCGGGAAGTTGGATAGATTCGCCCAGTTCTTCTTCAATCGCGCGAACGATTTGATTGCGGTATCCGATATAACCCCGATAAACGGAATTGTATTCTAATGGGCCATTTTCTTCCGCGTAGCCGATGAAACTTTTCTCGCCGATAAAGGTGCGCGGGACTGCGCCGGAATTAATTTGACGTTCGGCGAGGAATTCTTCCCATTGATCCGGTGACTCGCTGACTTCAAAGGAGTGCAACCGAACGGCTTCGTTATGTTCGTCGATGTAGTTCATCAGCGGTTTTTGTTTGGCGCAGTGCGGGCAAGTTTTGCTGTGGAAGAAATACACATCCAACCCCGGACTGTCTGGGGTTGCGCCTGAAGGTAAACCCAACAACAATACCAAACAGGCGATCGCGATCGCTAAAATAACGTGAAAGCTTTTTTTCATCATCTTTGTTCTCCTTTTCTCGGAGTTAAGGCGCAAGTTCTTTCCTCCTCCAAGGTAATGTAGTTGAAGGAAAATGGCAGTGGTGTGTTTCGCCCACCGAAAACCTTCCCCGATGGCAGGATTTTCCATTGAATTTGCGCGCCAAATTTCCCCCCGAGACAGATCGCCCGCAGTCCTATTCCTTCTGTGGCGGCGATCGCGCTCTCCAGAACCCTGGCCACAAGTTATCGGTGATTTTGAGAATCATTCTAACGAAAATTCCTTGTCAATGTCTGCTTTTTTTGTAAAAATTTACAATTTGCAACCCTTCGCAATCTGGTGGCGAAAAAATTCTCATCTGCAACACCGGGGAGGGGTGGGGAGAGAATTCAAAACTTGGGGAGAACATCTTTCTTTTTACCGATGCAGGCGATTTTCATCTATGCTTGCTTAAATGAGAGAAGCAAATCATTCCTCAACTGGGACAATGAAACATATCAAACGCATTTCAGATACGATATGGGAAATTCCCGTCTCCTACAAGCAAGGGATGCAGGTTCCGGCGCGAATTTACGGCACGGAACAAATCATCCAAGAGATGGACGAGGCGGTGAGCGATCAAGTCACCAATGTTGCCACACTTCCGGGACTGGCGAAGTATGCCTTTTGTATGCCTGACGGGCACTTTGGCTATGGTTTTCCGATTGGCGGCGTGGCGGCGATGGATATCGATCGCGGCGGGGTCATTTCTCCGGGAGGAATCGGATTTGATATCAACTGCGGAATGCGCTTAGTGGTGACGAACCTAACAGAAAAAGAGGTGAAACCCTACATCGAGCAAATCGTGGACAAACTCTACGAACGGGTACCCGCCGGGGTGGGAAGCAAAGGATTTGTAAAAATCTCCCGGGATGAATTTCGCACCGTAGTGGAGAAAGGGGCGCAGTGGTGCGTTCGCAATGGATACGGTTGGGAAGAAGATTTAGAAATGACCGAAGAACGGGGGTGCATTGAAGGAGCGGATGCGGCAAAAATTAGCGATAAAGCTATCGATCGCGGGTTCAATCAAATCGGCACTCTCGGGTCGGGGAATCACTATTTAGAAGTACAAGTTGCCCGCCCGGAAAACATATTTGACAAAGAATTAGCCGAAGGATTTGGGATTACCATTCCCAACCAAGTGGTGATTATGTTTCACTGCGGAAGTCGCGGATTTGGCCATCAAGTGGCAACCGATTATTTGCAGGTATTTCTCAAAGTCATGGAAAGCAAGTACGGGATTAAAATTCGCGATCGCGAATTGGCTTGTGCCCCGTTTACTTCCCCGGAGGGACAAGATTATTTTTCCGCGATGAAATGCGGCTTAAATATGTCCTTTGCCAATCGACAGGTAATTTTGCACCGGATTCGGGAAGTATTTTCCGAAGTATTTGGGCGATCGCCGCAAGACTTGGGAATGCATCAAGTGTACGATGTTTCCCATAACACGGCCAAATTAGAGCGTCATGTGGTAGATGGAGAAGAGCGCAACCTGCTCGTCCATCGCAAAGGTTCTACCCGTGCCTTTGGTCCGGGGATGGAAGGCATTCCGGACGCCTACAAAAACCTGGGACAACCGGTGATTCTCGGGGGAAGTATGGAGACCGGATCCTATTTATTAGCCGGACTTTCTACCGGGGCGCAAACCTTTTTCAGTACCGCGCATGGAAGCGGTCGCACCATGAGTCGCACCAAGGCGCGCAAACGCTGGCGGGGGGAACAATTGCAAAAAGAAATGCAAGCCAAAGGCATTTACGTCCGCACCACCTCTTGGCGCGGTTTAGCAGAAGAAGCCGGCGGAGCTTATAAAGATGTAGATGCGGTGGTAGAAGCCACCGAAAAAGCAGGATTGAGCAAGGGAGTGGTGCGCTTGATTCCGATTGGAAATGTGAAGGGGTAAATCATGGAAGTTCGCACGCCAATTACGGTGATTACCGGTCCGTTGGGCAGCGGAAAAACTACCCTGCTGCGTCATATTTTAGATTCGGTTTCGGGAAAAATAGCGATTTTGATGAATGAATTCGGAGAAATCGCGATCGACAGTCAAATTATTGAAGGAAAAAATATCCGCATGACCGAACTCGGTGGCGGTTGCGTTTGTTGTTCCCTGGCGGGGGAATTTGAAGCGGCGGTAAATGAAATTATCGAGACCATCAAACCGGATGCGATCGTGCTGGAAACCACCGGGGTCGCCGAACCGGATGCGTTGGTTTTTGATATCCAAGAAGAGCTGACTTCCGTGCGTCTCGATGGGGTGGTGAGTGCGATCGATGCTGATGGATTGGTGAAATATCCGCAAATCGGTCACACCACCCGAATGCAAATCGAAGGGGCGGATTTGATATTGTTAAATAAGGTGGATTTGGTGACCGAACCGCAGCGCCGGGAACTGGAAGCCAAACTACAGGAAATTAACGATGTGGCACCTATCATCCCCACGGAACGCTGTCAGGTGGATCCGAATTTGCTGTTTGGCATCGATCGCAATCGCATTCAACCGCCGCCCCATCACGTTCATCAACCGGAATTCGATTCGTTTAGTTACCGTGGCGAAGCGGTTTTTAATCGCCAATGTTTTGCAGAATTTGCCGATCGCTTGGATAGGGAGGTGTATCGCGCCAAAGGGTTTATCCAGTTTCCCGAGGGCACTTTTTTGTTTAATTTCGTGGCGGGACGCTGGGAACTGGAGCCATTTAGTCCGCAAGGGACGCAATTGGTATTTATTGGCAAACAACTGCGCGATCGCCAAACTGAAATTATCCACCGTTTAACCGCTTGCGAGCAATCGTCTATGTCCTACGAATTTTTAGAAGAAATGGCCACGGCGGATATCGCCTTTCGCGCCGTGGGCGAGGATTTAGAGTCCCTGTTTAAATCTGCATGGAATGCCACAATGAACGCGATGATCGAAAATTTGCAGGCGATTTCACCGCAGGAGACCCGGAGTTTTTCCCTGGAGAATGAGGCGCTGGATATGTTGCTGTTTAATTTTCTGCAAGAGCTGATTTATTATAAGGATAGCGAGCAATTGTTGTTGCGACCGCAACAGGTGAAAATTGAAGAAAATGCGGGAGGCTATCATCTGCAGGCGGTGACTGCTGGCGAAACCCTGGACCGCGATCGCCACGAACAGCGCGTGGATGTGAAGGCGGTAACGTTACACCAATTTGAAGTGAAAAAAACCGATACCGGTTGGATGGCAATTGCGATTTTGGATATTTAGTCGCAGGGGTCGCGGGTCTCGGGCGTGGGGTCTCGGGGTTGCAAATCTTTCGCGATCGGCAAGCAATTCGCCACAGAAACCCGGTTTCTGACCCCTTGTGGGTGGGTCGGGCTTCTCTCAAAGGACACCGACGCCCTGGGGGCTTTTTTGGCGGGATGTGACGGCGATCGCAACATCGGACAACCTGCGTCACAGAGGATTCCTCCGCAAATCACTACAAATCGACAGCGCGATCGCAGCTTAAATGAGGCGGATATCACAGCGTTTTTTCTAAAAGAAGGGAACAATAAGAATAAGAAGGCAACCCACGATATCTGGGACAATCCCGATCCAGTTGACATAGTGGCACAACCGAGTCACTAACGAAGATATTCGACTTCCTAAACTAAAACTATAGAGTTCAGCGCCAAACCCATGAAAACCAGTATTTACCTGAGCAAAGTTAACCCGACCCAGAGAACCGCTTTGTTTGAAAATCCCAAACCGGCGGCGAAGGAAATTATCGAAACTCCCTATTCAGACATTCTCAGTCGCATTCTGCAATACATTAAGTAGTTCATCGTTTTTATTATCTACACCCTTGAATACCCCGCATTTCCCCTCCTCCCGCTGACGGGACGAGGGGAATTTTATCGTGCAGTTATCGGCAATTTGTCTGCTTATTGCGCCACGGCGATCGCGATTTTTCCCGTCACGTGACCGGTTTCGCTGCGGGCGTGGGCGGCGGGTATTTCATTCAGGGGATAAGTAGCGGCGATCGTGGTTTTTACGCGCTCTGATTCAATCAGTTGTTTGAGATAAGCTAAATCCTGACCGTTGGGTTTCACGAGGATAAATTTAGCCGATTTACCTGGAAAAATAGAGGTCAACGCAGTTTGAAATAGATTCCCCGGCGTCGGTAAAGTGGTGACATAAACGCCCGAGGATTCTAATCGATTTTTACAGTTTAAAAACGATTGATTGGCCACCACATCGAAAATAATATCGTAGCGGACATTTTCTTGGGTAAAATCTTGCTGGGTATAGTCGATAACCCGGTCAGCGCCTAACGCGCGCACCAATTCCAGATTTGCAGTGCTACAGACCCCGGTTACTTCCGCTTCCATTACCTTTGCTAGTTGCACCGCAAAGGTGCCAACACCGCCGGAAGCGCCGTTAATTAGCACTTTGTATCCGGGTTGGATGCCCCCGCAGTCGCGTAAGCCTTGCAGGGCTGTTAATCCCGCTAGGGGAACCGTTGCGGCTTCTTCGTCGGTCATGTTGTGCGGTTTGTAACAGGCGAGGTTTTCGGGAACTGCGGCATATTCGGCATAAGCCCCCCCGATCGCGCCATTGAGTTGGGCGTAGATTGTATCGCCTTGTTGAAATTGCGTGACATTTTCGCCCACTTCTCGCACTTCTCCGCACAGGTCAAATCCCAACACCATCGGAAACTTGTTTCTGGTGAGAAATTTGAGCATTCCTTTGCGGATTTTCCAATCCACGGGATTGACGCTACTGGCCCGAATTTTTACCAATAATTGGTCAGGGTTGATGGCGGGTTGGGGCATGTCTGCGTACTGCAGTACCTCCGGGGAACCATATTGATGGATAACCATTGCTTTCATTCGGTTTATTCCTCCTGGGTGGTCTGGTTTTTAGTTTTAACAGATTTGAGAGCGATCGCCGATAGGTGCTTTATGGCGATCGCGAGACAAATATATTCCCAAGCAGACAGAAAAGCACCAGTTCAAAAAGTTCGTGGGGGTCTTTTGTGGTGCCATTGGCCCCGAGTTGGCGCGCTTCGCTTTTATGCTGGGCAAGAATGGCGCGATCGTAAATGATATAAGGCATGTAAAAGCCCGCTTGGCGCATCCGTTGTAGCAAGGTATAACCGGCTGTTTCGTCGGGAGGACGCTCTAAATCGGAGATAATGGCGTGATATTGATGGAATTTAAGTTTTTCGATCGCCTCTTCCGTATCGCGACAAAAACTAAATTGAATGCCCAAGGATTCAAAGCATTTTTTTTCATAGAAATTTTCTTCTAGGCGATCGTCTACCCACAGCACTCGTTTGGTGACTAATTGTTCGGTGATTTGCGGATGAGAGGCGCGATCGATAGTTTCGGCAATGTCGTGGGCTTCGTCTTCTACCTCCGTGGGCGGTGGAAAGTCCGGAAGAGGGAGTTTTTTTTGCGCCGATGCTGCCCCTAAAAAAGCCGCCGCTTCGATTTTTCTTTTCACCGTAGCTTCCACCCCTGTCGGTCCGGCTTTTAAGGTAAATTCGCTGACGTTTTTCATTATTCTTTTAATCGAATCGCCAAAATAGACTACGACAAAAACGGCGACTAAAGGCCAGCCGATGGCTTGCAGCAATATAGCGATCGCTTCGATTGTCTGGGTTAACTGCTCATCGGTCATATTTGACACCCCGGTTTAAACTGAGTGAAACTGGAAGAAATCTGGGGGCGAAATCACTTCACCCCCAACTGTCATTTTACCTATGAAACTGTCACGCCTTCGATTTCTTCATCGGCGCGATCGTACAAGGCGCGCAGTTTTTCTAACTTCTCTTCATCGGGAGTCCAAAATCCTCTTCCCTGGGCTTCCAACAAGCGCCCGATAATATTGCGAAAGGCTTCCGGATTTGCTTTTCGCAATTTGTCGGCCATTGCTGGGTCTAAAGCGTAGGTATCCGAGGCTTGGTCGTACACCCAAGAATCTTTAAACTCCACGGTTCCTCCCCATCCCATTAATGCGGTCATCCGTTGGGAGATTTCATACGCGCCTCCCGACCCTTGATTGGCCATTGCTTCTGCCCATTTGGGATTGAGCAATTTGCTGCGATATTCTAAGCGCAAAAGGTCTTCTAATCGACGGGGTGTGGTATCCTTAGAAAAGCTTTCTATAAAGCTGGCGCTTACTTTTTTGCCGCTTTGTTTTTCGGCGGCTCGTTTTAACGCCCCGGTATTGGCATAATATTCTTGAATGTCGGTTAAGCCGTATTCTACGGAGTCGATTTCTTGGACAATGCGATCGCTGGTTTTTAACAACTGTTGGAGTACCTCCGGACGGGCTTTGCCTTTATCCTGACGTCCGAAACTAAACCCATTGCGACTTTCCCAAGTTTCTGCTAATTCATCCCCCGATTCCCAATTACTATCCACTACGCGATCGTTCACCAAAGACCCAAAATCCCCCGCCGGATTAGAAAATAACCGCGCCGAAGCATTTTCCACACCCTGCGCTTTTAATTCTAAGACATGTTTGCGGATAAAATTCTCCGCTTCCGGTTCATTGGCGTCTGCTGCGCGCTGAAATAAATCGTCGAGCAGTTCGATAATATTGACAAAACTATCGCGGAAAATTCCCGATAAATTGGCCAACACATCGATGCGGGGATGGCCAACTTCGGCCAAGGGTTGTAATTCATAGCGCACGATGCGACCCGTGCCTTCTTTCAGCGGTTTTGCGCCGACTAATTCTAGCACAATTCCCAAGGATTCGCCGCGCGTTTTAATCGCATCCAATCCCCACAACATGACCGCAACGGTTTCTGGATATTTGCCGCTTTCGGCTAAGTTTTGGGCGATAATTTTTTGGGCAATTTCTCGCCCGCGCTCGTATGCGCCGGGAGAGGGCATCCGATAGGGGTCTAAGGCGTGAATATTGCGCCCGGTGGGCAATACGCCGGGGCCATCGCGCAATAAATCACCGCCGGGAGCGGGGGGAATGTATTCGCCATTTAATCCGCGCAAAAGGTTGTTCATTTCATCGGAAGTTTGCATCAGCAATTCGGAAATTCGCAACACTTCCTCGCCGCTTTCGCCCAGAGAATTGAGGACTGTTTTGCCATTATCGGTGGCGATCGCATCTACCACTTCTGCGGGAAAGTCTCCCTCGAAATAGGCATCGAGATACGCCTTTAAAGCTTCAGCTTTGGGCGCTTCTCCAAGGGTATGCAATCCAGCGGAAAACAATCGCTGTTCTAGCACTTGTAAATAGTCGTAAATTTTGATAAAATAGGCGTTTAACACCTCTGGGCTAAACATACGTGCGGTTTCTGAGGTAAAGTCTAGTCCGAGTTTTTTCGCGTCTTCTAAGGGACAATCGGAGGCTAAACCGCTATCGACAATTTTGGTGGCGATCGCCTCTCGCAGTGCCGCATTTTTCTGCGGGTCTTCGCGATATTCGGCGATTAAATCGCGCAGGGCAATCAGTTCTTTATATAATCCGGCGCGACCATAAGGCGGCACGTTATGGGAAATTAATACCCCATAACCGCGACGCTTGGCTAACATCGATTCCGAGGGATTATTGGCCGCATAGAGATAAAGATTGGGCAAATCACCTAACAGAATATCCGGCCAAGAATAGCCGGTATTGCCTAACGGCGATCCGGGCAACCATTCCACGGTGCCGTGCATTCCAAAGTGAACGATCGCGTGAGGTTGATATTCATTTTGCAGCCATTTGTAAAAGGCAGCATACTGCGGATGCGGGGTCATATCCCGTTCGAACATCAACCGCATCGGGTCGCCAGAAATGCCCAGTGGCGGTTGCACGCCAATCCAAACATTTCCCAGTTGAATTCCGCCGATATGATAGTTGTCGCCATAGGTTTTCAGACCCGTTCCGGAGAGGGATTTCCATTGTTTTTCTATACGGTGCGCGCGCAGATATCCCAACCATTTATACAGGGTTTTGACGGTGACGAACCCTTCGCCATCTGTACCCTGGGTCAGGGTGGGATTTTCGTCTGCTTCTTTCACCCGCCGGATCGCTTCTTCCCCCTCTTCGGGTAACTCGCCTACGGTATAACCCCGCTCTTTTAAGGCGTGCAGAAACTGGAGCAAACTGCGGGGCACGTTGAGTAAGGCGGCGGTTCCGGTTGCGCCATAACCGGGGGGAAATCCGTATAAAATAACGGCTAATTTGCGATCGCGCGTGGGGGTGCGCCGCAGTTCGATCCAGCGCTGAATCCGCCCGGTTAACCGTTTGACTCGTTCGGGAATAATATAGATATCTTCGCCGACTAAACCGCCGAGGGGTACGGTATCGATCGCGCCGTCGAGTTCGGGCAAGGCATACAAAACCACACTTTGCAATCCGCCAATCCCCTGGCGCGTCCAAGAATGGATATCCTGAATCAGCAGGGGGGCGGCGATGATATAGGGTATATTTTTGGCGGTGAGAATCCGCTTCGCCACGTCCACCTGACGCCCTGCTTCCATCGAACCTGCCGGCCCGCCAACGAGGGGGAACCCAATGGTAGAGGCGATCGCATCCACTTCTACCGCCTCTTCCGACAAGGAGGGAAGTTCGATATTTCCGCGTTCTCGCTGCCCGGTTTCATATGCCGTGGTCATCCAGTCGCGCACCGCTACATGACCTTCTACCCCATTAATAAATATCGGTAATGGAATCAATCCCGCTGCTTCAAACTGGCGAATCAGTTGCGGAATATAAGGCTGTTTGGTAATCACATGTTTGCGATACAGTAAAATTCCCACCACGGGAGTAGCGGAAGATGCGCCGTTGCGCGTCTGAAAAATTGGCGCGGTTTTTTCCCGCCGATACCATTCTAAATACTCGCGCGCAGAGGCAAAATATCCCCGATAATCGGGATGCAGTAATCCCATATTTGGGGTTTCTATTGGGGGCGGAATTTCGCCTACTTTTAATCCCAGATATTTTTCCGCTAAAGTCCAACACATGGCGGCAACGTTTTCCGCCCCGCCGGCATTCCAGTACCCGTAAACGATTAACCAGTTGCGGAGGTCTTGCACTTTCCCTACCGGGACAAATTTGAGCAGTTTCGGTCCGGTTTTCAGGAAACTAATATAGCCGGCGAGTTTATCTTCTTCTTTGGTATTGGAAAATTTGCTGAGGATAAATTTAATGGGTTTCGGCATTCCTTTGGGTTTTTCACCAAAGGCAAATTTGCCCAGTTTTGTGAGGCTCATCAATTCCAGCGCCGACTCGAAAACCAGACGAATGGGAATGTTTTGCACTCGATCGCGCAACCACAGCACTCGATCGTAGTCGAAGATGAGACTGGCGAAAAATACGTCAGCGCCTTGTAGGGCGGTTTCCACCGCTTCCGGGTCCCCGGTGAGGTCGCGATCGCTAAACACGCGAACCTCCAACTCGCCACACCGAGAACTCGCCAACTGCGCCGCTTTCCGGTACAAGTCGGCGTTAAAGGATTCAAATCCAGCAATGAGAACGATGCGTTTCATATTCCCCACTTGTTTGCTAGCTTGCTGCTGCGATCGTAGCAGAAATTTTGGGTTTTGGTCCCTGGACAATTCTGTTATAATCAAAACTGTGGTCAACTTTCTTGCAGGTCCATGAGTTTAATTGCTGCCAAACGCTTTACGATTGATGAGTATCATCGCTTAATCGATTTGGGGTTTTTCCAGGAGGGCGATCGCATCGA